>NZ_JBEZJL010000036.1:0-107148 GCF_040651755.1 Actinomadura sp. NPDC048394
CCCGGCGCGGCGGCGGGGCACCGGCCGCCCCCTGCGCAGACGCGGGGCGGCCCGCGCCGACGAGGTGACAGCGAGGAGCGCGCAGATGACGACCGTCGCGCGGCAGAAGAGCCCCGAGCCGGGGCCCGAGGCGTCCGGCTCGAGCAACGGGCGGCCCGCAGGGCGCCGGGCCAGGTCCCGGCCGCCGGGGGAGCCCCGCTCCGTCGGCTGGCTGTACGTGCTGCCGGCCCTGGTGGTGTACGGGGCGTTCCTGCTGTGGCCGCTGGTGCGGGGGGCGCAGTTCTCCCTCTACCACTGGGACGGCATCGGCCCGGCGACCTGGGCGGGGCTGTCCAACTACACCGCGACCTGGACCGACCCGACGCTGCGAGGCGCGTTCGGGCACCTGCTGGTCCTGATCGTGTTCTACGCGATCCTGCCGTGCTGCATCGCGTTCGTGCTGGTCGCCGTCATGTCCCGGACGAAGATCCGCGGCCTGACGTTCTTCCGCACCGTGCTGTTCATGCCGCAGGTCATCGCGATGGTCGCGGTCGCGGTGGCATGGCAGTGGGTGTACTCGACGCACGGGCCGATCAACACCGTCCTCGGCTGGCTGCACGACCTCGGCCTGCCGGACTGGCGGCACGGCTGGCTCGGCGACTTCACCTTCGCGCTGCCCGCCATCGGGCTCGTCGGCACCTGGGTGGAGATCGGCCTGGCGCTGGTGCTGTTCCTGGCCGGCGTGCAGAAGATCCCCCGGGAGCTGTACGAGGCGGCGCGGATCGACGGCGCCGGGGCGGTCCGGGAGTTCTTCACCGTCACCCTGCCGGGGCTGCGGCGCGAGCTGTCGGTCGCGCTGACGCTCACCACGATCATGGCGGTGCGCAACTTCGACCTCATCTACATGGCCACCGCCGGCGGCCCGGGCGACTCCACGAAGGTGCCCGCCTACGAGGTCTACAACCGCACGTTCAACACCGGCGAGGTCGGCCTCGGCTGCGCCATCGGCGTCACGCTGGCCGTGCTGGCGTTCGCGATCACCGCGGGCATCGGCCGCCTCGTCGAGGGGAAGGGCGAATGAACAGGCGTTACGAGCGGATCCTCAACCACGCCGTGCTGGCGCTGTTCGCGGTGGTCGCCCTGTTCCCGATGATCGGCATCGTCGCGCAGGCGCTGAAGCTGCCCGGGAGCCTGTCGTTCGACACCTTCCGGGTCGCCTGGAACGAGGGCCACTTCGCCGCCTACCTGCGCAACAGCGTGATCGTCACCGCCGTCACGGTGGTGCTGGCGAGCGTCTTCTCGATCATGTCCGGGTACGCGCTCGGCGTCATGCGCTTCCGCGGCGCGGGCGCGGTGTTCCTGCTGTTCCTCGCGGGCCTCACGATCCCCACCGAGGCCGTCGTCGTGCCGCTGTACTTCGACCTGCGCTCGGCCGGGCTGGACAACACCTACGCCGGGCTGATCCTGCCGCAGGTCGCCATGTCGGTCGCGTTCGGCACGTTCTGGATGCGCGCCTACTTCCGCAGCGTCCCCCCGTCGCTGATGGAGGCGGCCCGGATGGACGGCGCGTCGAGCTGGACGACCCTGTGGCGGGTGCTGGTGCCGATCGGCCGGCCCGCCATCCTCACCATGGTCGTGCTGATCACCATGTGGACCTGGAACGAGTTCCTGCTTCCGCTGGTGATCGTCAACTCCGACGAGGGGCTGCGCACCGCGCCGCTCGGGCTGTCGTTCTTCCAGGGCGCGCACAAGACCGACTACTCGCTGCTCATGGCGGGCGCGCTGATCATCGCGGCGCCCATCGTGATCGTCTATGTCTTCCTGCAACGGCGGTTCATTGCAGGGATGCTCTCGGGGGCCATCAAGGAGTAGGGAGTCCGGGGCCGCCCCCCAGCGGCCCCGCAACGGAACAGGAGAGTTCATGCGAAGACTCGCCCTACCCGCCGTCCTGTCCGCCGCGCTGGCGGGCTCGGCCATCGCGCTGGCCGGCCCGCCCGCGCAGGCGCGGACGGCACCGTCCGACCGCACGGCACCGTCGGAACAGGGCCGGTTGGACGTGCTGTTCGTCGGGGCGCACCCCGACGACGAGTCCGGAACCCTGTCGACGCTCGGCCAGTGGAACGAGTTCGACAAGGCGAGGACGGGCGTGCTGACCGTCACCCGCGGCGAGGGCGGCGGCAACGCCGCGGGGACGGAGGAGGGCCCGGCGCTCGGCCTGCTCCGCGAGGACGAGGAGCGCCGCGCGGTCGGCAAGGCGGGCGTCACCGACGTCCACAACCTCGACAAGGTCGACTTCTACTACACGGTGAGCGCCCCGCTCACCGAGGACACCTGGGGCCACGACGACACCCTCGCGAAGGTCGTGCGGATCGTCCGCGAGACCCGGCCCAAGGTGATCGTGACGATGAACCCGGCGCCGCTGCCCGGCCAGCACGGCAACCACCAGGAGGCCGCGCGGCTGGCGACCGAGGCGTACTACGCCGCCGCCGACCCGAAGGCGTTCCCGACCCAGTTGAGCAAGGAGGGCCTGAAGACCTGGGCGCCGGGACGGCTGTTCCAGGGCGGCGGGGCGTCCGGGCCGACCGGGCAGGAGTGCGCCGCCAAGGTCACCCCCAGCACGCCCGCGTCGGTGGCGTACGGGGTGTGGGGCGGCCGGACGTCGGCCCGCAACGGCGGCAAGACGTGGGCGCAGGTCGAGCGGGAGGCGCAGCGGCTGTACGTCAGCCAGGGCTGGGCCGGGTTCCCGGACGCGCCGTCCGACCCGTCCAAGATCGGCTGCGACTACGTCACGCAGATCGCGAGCCGCGTGCCGTTCACGCTCGGCAACACCGACCCGTCGGCTCCGCTGGAGGGCGCGGTCACGCCGGGCAAGGGCGGCCTGCCGCTCGGCACGCAGTTCTTCCTGACGGCGCAGTCGTACGGGGTGACGCCCGGCGGCGCGTTCAAGGTGACGGCGCATGCCAGCGCGCCCGAGCAGCTGAAGAACGCGCGGGCCGCGCTCTCCGTGCCGGCTGGTTGGAACGTGACAGGAAGCGGTGACCTGGGCAAACTCGGGTCGAGTGAGCGGACTGCGACGTTCACCGTGACGCCGCCCGCCGGCGCCTCCGTGGGCCGCGCGCAGATCTCCGCGACGCTCACCTCCGGCCGTGCCACCGGCCAGACCGCGACGATGGTGAACGTCCAGCCGCCGGTCACGGGCCAGCAGCAGCCGCTGCCCCGCGTCGACGACTTCGACACCTGGGCCACCAAGACCGGTGTGCCCGCGCTCATCGGCCAGATGAAGCGCGTCCTGACGGTCGGCTCGGGCAAGTCCCGCGACGTGCGGGTGGACCTGGTGAACACCACCTCGTCCGCGCAGTCCGGCACGGTGAAGCTGGACCTGCCGAAGGGCTTCTCCGCCGACGCCGCGTCCAAGCCGTACACGCTCGCGGCCGGCGCGAAGGGCACGGCCACCTTCAAGGTGACCAACACCGACGCCTCGCTGCCGACCTCCAACGAGGGCGGCTCCGGCGGCGACTACGACTACACCATCACCACCACCCCGTCGTCCGGCCCGGCCGACGTGGAGACGGCGGCGCTGGAGCTGGTCCCGGTCGCCGAGATCCCGAAGGCGTCCGCCGCCCCGAAGATCGACGGCAAGGAGGAGGCCGGCGAGTACACCGGCGCCGAGCTGAACCTGTCGCGGGTGTGGGAGGGCGACGCGTGCACGTCGGCCGCCGACTGCTCGGCGACCGGCAAGGTGACCTGGACCGACGACGCGCTGAACGTGCTGGTCAAGGTCCGCGACGACAAGCAGGGCACGGTCCTCGGCGCCGACGACTGCAAGCGGCACTGGCGCACCGACTCGGTCGAGATCGGGATCGACCCGCGCGGTGACTCGGAGAACACCTCGACCACCTTCAAGACCGGCATCTTCCCGCAGATGGCGGACGGCAAGCCGTGCTTCGAGCGCGACGCCGACGCCCACCAGGGCGGCGCGGACGCGGCGCCCGGCATGCAGGTGGCCGCGACGGTGAACCAGCCGTACGACGGCTACACCATCGAGGCGAAGATCCCGTTCAAGGACCTGCCGACCGCCGTGGACCCGGCGCGGATGGGCCTGAACGTCTTCGTCTACGACTCCGACACCCAGGACAAGACCGGCCAGACCCGCATCGGCTGGTCGACCTGGGGCGGCGTGCAGGGCGACCCGTACCGCTGGGGCCAGACGACCCTGCCCGGCTACACACCCGACCCGAGCCTGCCCACCACCCCGCCCGCGCCGGTGATGCCGACCGACGCGGCGGCCTCGGTGAACTCGCCCGAGTCGATCGAGCAGGCCGTCCGGACCGGGATCCCGCTCGCGGGCGGCCCGGCGGCGCCGCGCTCCGACAGCGCGGGCATCTCCGGCACGCCGAAGGTGTCCGGCGGTTCGACGACCTTCCGGCTGCGGGCGACCGGCCCCGGCACCGCGCACGTGACGGTCTGGGACGGCAAGGTGCTCGGCACGAAGACGGTCGAGGTGAAGCGCGCCGGCTCGCAGTCCGTGACGGTCACGGGCGCGAGCGGCCTGCTCGCCGTCGCGTTCGAGGCGGCGAAGGGGGGCACGGCGAGCAGCATCGCCCGGCTGAGCCGGTGAACGAGCGCCGCCGCGCCGGGTTCGCGCCCGGCGCGGCGGCGTCCGCCCGCGGGCCGGGCCGGGCGCGCCGGGGGACGCGTCCGGCCCGGTCAGCGGCCGACGAGCGTGTGGGAGAAGGAGTACCGGTCGGCCCGGTAGACGTGGTCGCCGTACTCCACGGCGGTGCCGTTGTCGTCGAAGGCGGTGCGGGTCATGGTGAGCAGCGGGGTGCCGCTCCGCTCGTCCAGCAGCCGCGCCTCCGCGGCGGTCGCGGCCCGCGCCCCGATCGTCTGGTGCGCGATCCGCAGGTTCACGCCGGCCGCGCGCAGCGTCTCGTACAGGCCGTGCTCGGCGAGGTGCTCGGCGGTGACGTCGATCAGCCCGGCGGGCAGCACGTTGGTGAGCAGCGCCAGCGGCTCGCCGCCGGTGAGCCGCAGCCGGCGCAGCCGCAGCACCTCGGTCCCGGCGGGGACGCCGAGCCGCTCGGCGGCCTCGTCGCCGGCCGGGGCGGGGCCGAACTCCAGGACGCGGGTGCGCGGCTCGGCGCCGGCCGCGGCGAGGTCGTCGTGCAGGCTGGTCAGCTCGATCGGGCGGCGGACCTGCGCCTGGACGACCTGGGTGCCGACGCCGCGCTTGCGGACGAGGAGCCCCTTGTCGACCAGGTGCTGGATCGCCTGCCGGACGGTCGGCCGGGACAGCCGGTACCGGGCGGCGAGGTCGAGCTCGTTGTCCAGCCGGGCGCCGGGCGGCAGCTCGCCGGACCGGATGGCGGCCTCGAGCTGCTGGGCGACCTGGAAGTACAGCGGCACCGGGCTGGCGCGGTCCAGCGTGACCGTCGGTCCGTGCACGCGCGGCTCCTTTCACGGGGTCGCGACGCAGCTTAGTCCACCGGCCGTCCGGAGATATTTAAGTCCTTATGTCAGGACATAGTGTTGACAGATGTTGGATCGTTCCATGAGACTCGGTCGCGATTCACGGCCGGAAGGGGTGCGATGAGGATCGGGCTCGCTGGAGCGGGACGGATCGGGACCGCGCACGCGGAGACGCTGCGCGCGCTGCCCGGGGTCGCGGAGGTCGTCGTCGCCGACGCCGACCCGCGCCGGGCCAGGGAGGCGGCCGCCAGGCTCGGCGTCCGGGCCGCCGACGACGTCGGCGCGCTGTTCGCCGCGGGGCTGGACGCGCTGGTCGTCGCCGCCCCGACGGACGCGCACGCCGGCCTGGTGGTGCGCGCCGTCGAGGCCGGGACGCCGGTGTTCGTGGAGAAGCCCGTCGCCCCCGACCTGCCGGGGACGATCGAGGTGCTGGAGGCGGTCCGCGGCGCGGGCGTGCCCGTGCAGGTGGGCTTCCAGCGCCGCTTCGACCCCGGCCACGTCGCCGCGCGGGACGCGGTGCGCTCGGGCCGGCTCGGCTGGGTGCACACCGTCCGATCCTGCACGCTGGACCCGGTGCCGCCGCCGGACGCCTACATCCCCGGCTCCGGCGGGCTGTTCCGCGACTGCTCGGTGCACGACTTCGACGCCGTCCGGTTCGTCACCGGACGCGACGTGACCGAGGTGACCGCGACCGGCGCCAACCGCGGCTCGGCCGCCTTCGCCGAGGCCGGCGACGTCGACACCGGCGCGGCGACGCTGACCCTGGACGACGGGACGCTCGCGCTCGTGTCCGCCACCCGCTACAACGCGGCCGGCTACGACGTGCGGCTGGAGGTCCTCGGCTCGGAAGGCGGCGTCGTCGCCGGGCTGGACGACGGGACGCCGCTCTCCCCGGCGGCGGGCGGGATCCGCCCCGCCGGGCCGGCGCACACCGGGTTCCTGGAGCGGTTCGCCGGTGCCTACGCGGCCGAGCTGGCGGCGTTCGCCGAGATGGTCGCGGGCGGCACGGCCAGCCCGTGCCCGCCCGAGGAGAGCCTCGAGGCGCTCTACATCGCGGAGGCGTGCGAGATCTCGCGCCGCGAGCGCCGCACCGTCACGATCGAGGAGGTGCGCCGATGACGCCCGCGGGCGGAGCGCCCCACGACCTGGTCACGATGGGCCGCGTCAGCGTCGACGTCTATCCGCAGCAGGTGGGCGTGCCGCTGGAGGACGTCGAGACGTTCGGCAAGTACCTCGGCGGCAGCCCCACCAACGTGGCGGTCGCCGCCGCCCGGTACGGGCGCCGCACCGCGGTCGTCACCCGCACCGGCGCCGACCCGTTCGGACGGTTCGTCCACACGGCGCTCAAGGGCTACGGCGTGGACGACCGGTTCGTCACCGAGGTGCCCGGCCTGCCGACGCCCCTGGCGTTCTGCGAGATCTTCCCGCCGGACGACTTCCCGCTGTACTTCTACCGGTACCCGAAGGCGCCCGACATGGAGATCCGCGCCGGCGAGCTGGACCTGGACGCGATCGCCGCCGCCCGGATCTTCTGGGCGACGGTCACCGGGCTGTCGCAGGAGCCGAGCCGCGAGGCGACGGTCGCCGCGCTCGCCGCCCACCCCGGCACCACCGTCCTCGACCTGGACTACCGGCCGATGTTCTGGGAGTCGCCGGAGGAGGCCCGCGCGCGCGTGCAGGACGCCCTGCGGCACGCGACCGTCGCGGTCGGCAACCTCGACGAGTGCGAGGTCGCCGTCGGCGAGCGCGAACCGCGCGCCGCCGCCCGCGCCCTGCTGGACCTCGGCGTGTCGGTCGCCGTCGTCAAGCAGGGCCCGCGCGGCGTCCTCGCCGCGTCCGCGGACGGCGCCGTCGAGGTCCCGCCGACGCCGGTCGAGGTGGTCAACGGTCTCGGTGCCGGGGACGCGTTCGGCGGCGCGCTCTGCCACGGGCTGCTCAGCGGCTGGGACCTGGAACGGATCGTGCGTTTCGCCAACGCGGCCGGGGCGATCGTCGCGTCCCGGCTGGCCTGCGCCGACGCCATGCCCACCGCCGGCGAGGTCGAGCGGCTGCTGGCCGCCCGGCCCGCGCCGGACCCCGGCAAGGAGGTCACCGCGTGAGCGCGGGAACGTTCGCCGAACGCTACGCCGCCCTCGCCGAGATCAGGGCCGCGCACCCGGAGGCGGTGGCGCGCGCCGCGGCCCGGCGGGTGCGGCCGTCCGGCCCGCCCGGCGCGTCCGGCCCCCTGATGATCATCGCGGCGGACCATCCGGCGCGCGGCGCGCTGCGCGCCGGATCCGACCCGCTGGCCATGGCCGACCGCCGCGACCTGCTGGAGCGGATGTGCGCGGCGCTCGCGCGGCCGGGCGTGAACGGCGTCCTCGGCACCCCCGACGTGCTGGAGGACCTGCTGCTGCTCGGCGCGCTGGACGGCAAGCTCGCCGTCGGCTCGATGAACCGGGGCGGCCTCGCCGGCGCGTCGTTCGAGATCGACGACCGGTTCACCGCCTACAGCGCGCCCGCGATCGCGGCCGCCGGGCTGGACGGCGGCAAGATGCTGCTGCGCGTCGACCCCGCCGACCCCGCCACCGCCCGGACGCTGGAGGCCTGCGGGCGCGCGGTCACCGACCTCGCCGCGCACGGGCTGATGGCGATGGTCGAGCCGTTCATGTCGGCGCGGGGCGAGGACGGGCGCGTCCGCAACGAGCTCACCGCGGAGGCGATGATCCGCGCGATCGCGATCGCCTCCGCGCTCGGCGCCACGTCCGCCCGCACCTGGCTCAAGGTGCCGGTCGTGCCGGACATGGAGCGGGTCATGGCGGCCTCCACGCTGCCCGCGCTGCTGCTCGGCGGCGAGGTGTCCGCCGACCCGGACGCCGCGCTCGCCGGCTGGCGGAAGGCCCTGGAGCTGCCGACCGTCCGCGGCCTGGTCATCGGCCGCAGCCTGCTGTACCCGCCGGGCGGCGACGTCGCGGCGGCGGTCGACGCCGCGGTGGCGGCGCTGTGAACACCCGCGAGGAGGATCGGATGACCGTGGACGTGGCGCCGGCGGACGCCGGATGGACCTACTCGGGCCTGCGCGTCCTGACGCTCGGCCCCGGCGAGGAGACGACCGTCGGGACGGGGGACGCCGAGACGCTCGTGCTGCCGCTCGCCGGGTCGTGCCGCGCCGCCGTCACCGTCCCGGGCGAGGAGGCGGTGACGTTCGACCTGCGGGGGCGCGCCGACGTCTTCTCCCGCGTCACCGACTTCGCCTACGCGCCGCGCGACGCGACGGTGGTCGTGTCGTCGCGGGACGGCGGCCGGTTCGCGCTGCCGTCCGCCCGCTGCGAGCGCCGCCTGCCGCCGCGGTACGGCCCGGCCGAGCAGGTGCCGGTCGAGCTGCGCGGTGCCGGGACGGCGAGCCGCCAGGTGAACAACTTCTGCACGCCGGACGCGTTCGAGGCGGACCGGCTCATCGCCTGCGAGGTGCTGACGCCCGGCGGGAACTGGTCGTCCTACCCGCCGCACAAGCACGACGAGCGGACGGCGACCGAGTCGGTGCTGGAAGAGATCTACTACTTCGAGGTCGCGGACGGCCCCGGCGGCCGTCCAGGCATGGGCTACCAGCGGGTGTACGGCACCGCTGACCGCCCCATCGACGTGCTGGAGGAGGTCCGGACCGGCGACGTCGTGCTGATCCCGCACGGCTGGCACGGGCCGTCGATGGCGGTGCCCGGCTACGACCTCTACTACCTGAACGTGATGGCGGGCCCGGGGGAGGAGCGGGCCTGGCGGATCTGCGACGACCCGGCGCACGCGTGGGTCCGCGGCACCTGGGCGGACCAGGCCGCCGACCCGCGCCTGCCCATGACGTCGGCCGCCGGCCGCGAAAGCTGAGGCGACCGCGGCCGGGGGCTTCGCCGGGGAAACGGAAAAGCACCAGCGTCCCTTGATCCGGACCGCCGTGACGGCGTTTCCGGAGTTCTCGCATGGTGGTGACAAAAACGCCCGCGAGAAATGTGCCCGGAGGGCCAAGTGGCGGCGCGCGGGCGGCGGCTAGCTTCCAATCCTTGCGTTTTCCGAGACGACCGCGAGGTGACGGATGACAGCTGCGCGCCGGGCCGACGGAACTCCCCGGGTGGTGGTCACCGGGTTCGGCGTGAAGAGCCCGGCGGGCGGCACCCCGGACGAGGTCGTCGCCGCCGTCTTCTCCGGGAAGTCGCAGGCCGTCCACGTCCAGGAGTTACTGGAGGCGGGGACGGCGGTCTCCTACGGGTGCCCCGCGCAGCCGTTCGAGGAGGAGCGCTACTTCACCCGCCCAGAACTGCGGCGACTCGACCGCATGACACGCCTCGGCGTCGCCGCCGCAGAGGACGCGCTCGCCGACGCGGGCCTGCGCGGGCCGGACGCCCCCGCGCCCTGGCGGCGCGGCGTGTACGTCGGGACGGCCGCCGCGAACCTCGCCTCGGTGGTCGCGCTCGGCGGGCACGAGCACGCCGGGACGCTGCACCGCGTCCCGGTCCCCGCCGTCCCGATGATCATGCCGAACGCTACCGCCGCGAACATCTCGATCCGGCACGGGTGCGAGGGCCCGTGCCCGACGTACTCGACCGGCTGCGCCAGCGGCGCCACGGCGATCGGCGAGGCCGCCCTCGCGATCCGCGCCGGCCGGATCGACGCCGCCGTCGCGGGCGGCGTCGACGCGATCCTCACGCCGTTCGTGATGGCGGCGTTCGCGCGCATCGGCACGCTCGCCCGCCGCGACGACGCGCCGCACTCCGCGAGCCGCCCGTTCGACGCCGGCCGGGACGGGTTCGTCGTCGGGGAGGCCGCCGCGTTCCTCGTGCTGGAGCGCGCCGACCATGCCGCCGCCCGGGGCGCCCGCGTGCACGGCGAGATCGCCGGGTACGCCGCCGCGAGCGACGCCGCGCACATCGTCGCGCCGCGCAAGGACGGCCGGGTCGCCGCCCGCTGCATGGCGGCGGCGCTCGCCGACGCGCGCCTCGGCCCGCGCGACATCGGACACGTCTCCGCGCACGCCACCGGGACCCGGAGCAACGACGGCGCCGAGGCCCTCGCGATCGACCGCTGCTTCGGCGGCGACGCCCCGCCCGTCACCGCCACCAAGGGCGTGACCGGCCACATCCTGGGCGCGGGCGGCGCCCTGGAGGCCCTCGTCGCGCTGCGCTGCGGCGCCGCCGGGCTCGTCCCGCCGACCGCGAACTTCGCCGGGCCGGACGCGGAGACCGGGCGGATCGACGTCGTCCACGGGGAGGCGCGCACGATCCCCGCGTCGGCGCCGGTGCTGTCCAACTCGTTCGGTTTCGGCGGCCACGACGCCGCGCTCGTCCTCACCCCCGCCTGAGCACGCGCCGGAGCGGGGCGCGCCCGACACGGGGCGCGCCCCCACGAAGCAGGGCCGCCGTCAGCGGCCGGGGTTCTCCAACTGGAAGAAGTTGCTCTGCGCCCCGTCCTTCTTGTGCTCCTGGAAGATGAAGTCGAGCTCGCGCTCGTCGAAGGTGCGGAACCAGTCGTCCCAGGAGATGTGCTCCAGGTTCTCCCCGCCGTACCCCGGGAAGTCGAACAGCAGCCGGCCGGGCCTGCCCCCGTAGTCGCTGCCGGGCACGCTGCACGGCTCGGCGCCGCGCTCGTCGGCCCACTGGCGGATCACGTCGTGGTCCGTGGTGACCAGGCTCTGGCCGGGGCGCTCCTCGTGCTGGTCCGGTGCGGTGATCCGCCGGTCGTACTTGTGCTCGCCGCGGATCGGATGGTTCTGCCCGCCCATCGGGTCCCCCTTCCCTCACGGATGTGCGGCCGGCCCCGTGGACCGGGCCGGCCCGGGCGTCCCAGGGGACGTACCCATACATCTCGGACTTAACGGGCAGGTCAGCGGGTGGTGGCGAGCGGCTCGCCGCGCTGCCGGCTGCGCGGCGGGCGCCGGCGCCCGGTCCGGCCGACGACGGCCCCGGCCGCGAGCAGCACCGCGCCGACCGCCGCCGCGCCGACCGGGACGGCGATCCGCAGCAGGTTGATCTTCGACGCGCCGTCCTCCGACTTGTCCTGCAGGGACTTCTGCGACTCCGGCGTCATCCGCAGGTCCATCTGCCCCACCACGAGGCGGCCGGGGCCGCTCTTCGGCTGCAGCGTGGACAGCACCTTCTGCTCCTGGTCGATCGGGTTGCCGGTGCGCGGATCCACCCAGTACGTGGCGTCCGCCTGGTAGTAGCGGTCGACCGGGACCGCGGGGCTTCCCTTGGCGCGGCCGAGCAGCTCGCCGGGCACGTCCGGCAGGGGCTTGCCCGCGACCTTGGTGTTCGGGATGTGCTGGACGAACCGCCACGCGTCGATGCCGTGCACCCGCTCCTTGCCGACGTAGACGGCCGGCCAGGCCCGGCGCGTCGCGGGGTCGTAGACCGGCTTGTCCTTCTTGGTCGCGTTCACCGGCCAGAACAGCCCGAGCCCCGACTGGCGCGCGGACACGTTGCCGTCCACCGACGCGCCGCAGCAGGCGGTGAGCAGCCCGGTGCGGCGGTCGAACGCGACCCGCTGGTTCTGGATCTCGATCGTGGTGCCGCGCGTGACGTCCTGGATCATCGTCGCCGAGTCCCAGACGGCGACGTCGCCGTGCGAGGACGTCACGTCGCCCCGGACGGTGTTGGTGGCGACGACGGTCGCGCCGGTGACCTGCCTGGCGGACGCGGCGTCGAAGTAGGTGGCGTTGTCGGCGCGCAGCCGGGTGACCTGGTAGACGTCGGTCGGCGCGGCGATCAGCCGGGGGGCGACGTAGAAGCGGACCAGCACGGCGGTGATCAGGAGGAACGCGCCCAGACCTGTGAGCACCATGCCGATGACGTTGCGCAATGCCGCCTCCTCGTCGTTCCCTGCTCCCTCGTCCCCGATCGCCGGGCGGTGCGCCCGGTCCGCACATCGTCCGCCAAGAAGGCGACGAAATGAATGCATATGGACGGGAAACCGAAAATTTGTGCGGACGCCCAGCGCCGCCCGCCCGCGTTTGTGCCCCCGCGAAGGACCCGGATCCGGTCCGTCCGGACGCCGCCCGCGCCGGAGGCCCGCCCGCCTGACCTCGGCCTCGGGTGTGAGCGCCAGTTAACGCGGGGGTGACGTTCGGGACCCATACGAGAAATAAGCCTCTCCGAGGATCAAGGCATGGAAGCCCGCAACGAACCGGACATGCACCTGGTCGTGGTCGGCCACGGACCGGCCTCGCACCGGCTGGTGGAGGCCCTGCGCGAGCGCGACGCCGCCGGGACGTGGACGGTCACCGTCATCGGCGAGGAGCCGCGCACCGCCTACGACCGGGTGGCGCTGACCACCCACCTGGAGGGCGCCGACCTCGCCTACCCGGCGCACGGCGGCGAGGTCTCCGTCGTCACCGGCGAGCAGGTCACCGCGATCGACCGCGCCGCCCGCACCGTGACGACCTCGGCCGGACGCACCGTCGGCTACGACGCGCTGGTGCTGGCCACCGGGTCGGCGCCGTTCGTTCCGCCGGTGGAGGGCCGGGACCTGCCCGGCGTGTTCGTCTACCGGACGATCGACGACCTGGACGCCATCCGCGAGTACGCGCGCGGCCGGGAGACCGGCGCGGTGGTCGGCGGCGGCCTGCTCGGCCTGGAGGCGGCCCGCGCCATCCAGGGACTCGGGCTCCGCAGTGGCGTGGTGGAGGTCGCGCCGTGGCTGATGCCGCGCCAGCTGGACGAGGGCGGCGGCGCGATGCTGCGCCGCCACATCGAAGCCCTCGGCATGGCCGTGCACGCCGGGGAGCCGATGGAGCGGCTGGAGGCGGGCGCGGACGGCGCCGTCGCGGGCATCGCGCTCGCCGGCGGGCGGCGGATCGACGCCGAGGTCGTGGTGTTCTCCGCGGGCATCCGGCCGCGCGACGAGCTGGCCCGCGGCTGCGGGCTGCCGGTGGGGGAGCGCGGCGGGATCGTCGTCGACGCGTCCTGCCGCACCGAGGACCCGGCGATCTGGGCGATCGGCGAGTGCGCGCTCGTCGGCGGGACGGTGTACGGCCTGGTCGGGCCGTGCTTCTCGATGGCGGAGGTCGTCGCCGACCGGCTGCTCAACCCCGAGAGCACCGCGGCGTTCGAGGGCGCCGACATGTCGACGAAGCTGAAGCTGATGGGCGTGGACGTCGCCAGCTTCGGCGACCCGTTCGCCGGCCCCGACCAGGGCGCGCTCGGCGTCACCTACACCGACCCGGTCGCCGGCGTCTACAAGAAGCTCGTGGTCAGCGACGACGCGAAGACCCTGCTCGGCGGCGTGCTGGTCGGCGACGCCGAGTCCTACGGGACGCTGCGCGCCTACGTCGGCGGGGACCTGCCCGGCGCCCCCGAGCAGATGCTGTTCGGCGGGACGGAGGCGGCGGGCGGCGACCTGCCCGGCGCGACCGTCATCTGCTCCTGCAACAACGTCACCGCCGAGACGATCCGCGGCGCGATCGCGGCGGAGTCCCTCACCGACGTGCCCGCGGTGAAGGGCTGCACGAAGGCCGGGACGAGCTGCGGCAGCTGCGTCCCGCTGGTCAAGCGGATCCTGGACGCCGAGCTGACCGCCGCCGGCATCGAGGTCAGCAAGGCGATCTGCGAGCACTTCGACTACAGCCGCGCCGAGCTGTTCGACATCATCCGGGGCGGGCGGGTCACGAGCTTCACCCAGCTCGTCCAGGAGCACGGCCGCGGCCGGGGCTGCGACATCTGCAAGCCCGCCGTCGCGTCGATCCTCGCCAGCCTCGGCAACGGGCACATCCTGGAGGGCGAGCAGGCCGCGCTGCAGGACACCAACGACCACTTCCTGGCCAACCTGCAGAAGAACGGCACGTACTCGGTCGTCCCGCGGGTCCCCGGCGGCGAGATCACCCCGGAGAAGCTGATCGTCATCGGCGAGGTGGCGCGCGACTTCGGCCTCTACACCAAGATCACCGGCGGGCAGCGGATCGACCTGTTCGGCGCCCGCGTCGAGCAGCTCCCGGAGATCTGGAAGCGGCTCGTCGACGCCGGGTTCGAGTCCGGGCACGCCTACGGCAAGGCGCTGCGCACGGTGAAGTCCTGCGTCGGCTCCACCTGGTGCCGCTACGGCGTGCAGGACTCGGTCGCGATGGCGATCCGGCTGGAGCTGCGGTACCGGGGGCTGCGCGCCCCGCACAAGCTGAAGTCGGCCGTGTCGGGCTGCGCCCGCGAGTGCGCGGAGGCGCAGAGCAAGGACTTCGGCGTCATCGCCACCGAGAACGGCTGGAACCTCTACCTCGCCGGCAACGGCGGCATGCGGCCCCGGCACGCCGACCTGTTCGCCTCCGACCTGTCCGACGAGGAGCTGATCCGCACCATCGACCGGTTCCTGATGTTCTACATCCGCACCGCCGACCGGCTGCAGCGCACCGCGAGCTGGCTGGAGGCCCTGGACGGCGGCGTCGACTACCTGCGCGAGGTGATCGTGGACGATCGGCTCGGCATCTGCGCCGAGCTGGACGCCGCGATGGAGCGGCACGTGGCCGCCTACTCCGACGAGTGGCGCGACACCCTCGCCGACCCCGACCGGCTCCGCCGGTTCGTCTCGTTCGTCAACGCGCCGCAGACCCCCGACCCGAGCATCGAGTTCGAGGTCGAGCGCGAGCAGATCAAGCCCGTGCTCCTCCCGCTGGAGGTCAAGTGAACCGCGAACGGATCGTCGTCGTCGGGAACGGGATGGCCGGGGCCCGGTTCGTCAGCGAGCTGCGCTCCCGCGACCCGGGCGTGCCCGTCACGGTGTTCGGCGCCGAGACGCAGCGGCCCTACAACCGGGTGCTGCTCTCGAACGTCCTCGCCGGGATGACCAGGCCCGACCACATCAGCCTGGTCGACGCGGCCTGGTACGCCTCGCACGGGGTGGACGCCCGGCTCGGCGTGGAGGTCGTCCGCGTCGACCGGGAGGCGCGCGCCGTGCACGCCTCCGACGGCACCGTCACCCGCTACGGCACGCTCGTGCTGGCGACGGGCAGCACCGCGTTCGTCCCGCCGATGCCGGGTCTGGAGGACGGGCTGCCCGGCGGCGCGCTCGTGTTCCGCACGCTCGACGACTGCCGCCGCATCTCCGAGCTGGCCGAGTCGGCGAAGAGCGCGGTGGTGGTCGGCGGCGGCCTGCTCGGGATCGAGGCGGCGCGCGGGCTGATGGGCCGGGGGCTGGAGGTCACGGTCCTGCACCTGGCCGGGCACCTGATGGAGCGCCAGCTCGACCCCGCCGCGGGCAAGGTGCTGGCGCGGACGCTCGCGAGCCTCGGCATCGGCACCCGCGTGCAGGCGAACGTCGCCGGGCTGCGCACCACCGGCGCCGGCGACGACCGCAGGGTCACCGGAGTCGAGCTGGCGCTGCCGGACGGCGGGCGGGAGGTCCTGGACACCGACCTGGTCATCCTGTCGTGCGGGGTCCGGCCCGAGGTGTCGCTGGCCCGGGACGCCGGCCTGGCGATCGGCCGGGCGGTGGTCGTGGACGACGAGCTCCGCTCGGTCACCGACCCGTCCGTCCGCGCGATCGGGGAGTGCTCGGAGCACCGCGACGAGGTGTACGGCCTGGTCGCGCCCGCGTGGGAGCAGGCGACCGTGCTGGCCGGGCTGCTCGCCGGCACCGACCCGGCCGCGCGCTTCACCGGCGCCCGGCAGATCACCCGGCTGAAGGCGGCCGGGATCGAGCTGGCGTCGATGGGGGAGACGCACTTCGGCGACGACGACGACGGCGTGGAGGTCGTCCGGTTCAGCGACATGGCGCGCGGCACCTACAAGAAGGCGGTGATCCGCGACGGCCGGCTGATCGGCGCGATCCTGCTCGGCGAGACGTCCGCGGCGGGGACGCTCACCCAGCTCTACGACCGGGCCTCGCCGCTGCCGTCCGAGCGCCTCGACCTGCTGTTCCCGGGGCTCGGCGGCGCGCCCGAGGCTGCCTCGCCGGTCCGGATGCCGGACGCGGCGACGGTCTGCAACTGCAACAACGTCAGCAAGGGGCAGATCCGCGCCTGCTGGCAGGACGGCGCCCGCACCGCCGACGAGGTCTCCCGGCGGACCCGCGCCGGGACCGGCTGCGGGAGCTGCCGCGACGCGCTGGAGGGCATCGTGTCCTGGCTGGACGAGCAGGAGTCGGTGGACGCCTGAGGAGCTAACTCGAACAAACTTGTTCAAATTTCACGCTGAGCGGGCTACGCTAACCCGAACAATGGTGTTCGAGTTAGGAGTTCGCCGTGCACGACCATCCGGCCGCGCCGCCCCCCGCGCCCATGCACGCGCCGCACACGCACCCGGGCGCGCCGCCCGCCGATCCCCGCCGGTGGCGGGCCCTTGTCCTGCTGTGCGTCGCCCAGTTCATGCTGATCATCGACGTCACCGTGGTGAACGTCGCCCTCCCGTCCGCCGCCGCGGACCTGCACCTCGGACGCGGCGCCCAGACCTGGGTGGTCACCGCCTACTCGCTGTGCTTCGGCGGCCTGCTGCTGCTCGGCGGGCGGCTCGCCGACGCCATCGGCCGCAGGCGCGCCTTCCTGCTCGGGCTCGCGCTGTTCACCGCCGCGTCCCTGGTCTCCGGCCTCGCGGGGACGGGCGGGGTGCTCATCGCCGGGCGCGCCGCCCAGGGCGTCGGCGCGGCGCTGCTGTCCCCGGCCGCCCTGTCGATCGTCACCACGACCTTCCACGGCGCCGAGCGCAACCGGGCCCTCGGCGTGTGGGCGGCCGTCGGCGGCACCGGCGCCGCGGTCGGCGTGCTGGCCGGCGGGCTGCTCACCAGCGGCCCCGGCTGGGAGTGGGTGTTCTTCGTCAACGTCCCGGTCGGGCTCGCCGTGCTGGCGCTGCTGCCGTCGGCCGTGGCGCACGTCCCGCCGGTGCGCCGCCCGCTGGACCCGGGCGGCGCGGCCGCCGCCACGCTCGCCGCCGGATCACTCATCGACGGGCTGGTCAAGGCGGGCGAGGACGGCTGGGGATCGGCGCAGGCGCTCGTCCCGATCGGGGCCGCCGTGGTGCTCGCCGCCGTGTTCGTGGTGATCGAGCGGACCGTCCGGTCCCCGCTCGTCCCGCTCGGACTGCTGCGGCGCCGGACGGTCGCGTCCGGCAACGTCCTCATGGTGGCCGCGTCCGTGCTGCTGCTGTCGGGATTCTTCCTCTGCTCGCAATACCTGCAGAACCTGCTGGGCTTCTCCGCGGTGGAGACGGGCCTGACGTTCCTTCCGGCCGCCGTCGGCACGATCGTGGGCGCCCACCTCGCCTCGCATCTGGCCGGCAAGGCCGGCGGACGCCCCGTCGCCGCCGCCGGGTTCGCGATCGCGGCGGCGGGCGTGCTGCTGCTGGCGCGGGTCCCCGCCGGGGGCCACGCCTGGCCGGACGTCGTGCCGGGCTTCGTTCTGCTGGCCCTCGGCGCGGGCGCCGGGTTCGTCAGCGCCACCACGACCGCGATGAGCGGGATCGGCCACGAGGAGGCCGGGCCGGCGTCCGGCGTCGTCAGCACCGGCCACGAGATCGGCGGCGCCCTCGGCGTCGCGCTCGCCACCGCCCTGGCCGGCGCGAGCGTCGGCGGGCACGGCGCCGGCGGGTTCCACACCGCGTTCGCGGCCTTCGGCGTGCTGGCCGCCGCCGTCGCGCTGCTCGCGCTCGTCCTCGTGCCGCCGGGTCGTCCCGGCCCCGGCGACGGCCCCGTGTTCGCGCACTGACGGCCCGTACGCTGATCCCATGACCTCCGCGACCCGCCGCCGCGCCGACGCCGAGCGCAACATCGAGGCCATCCTCGACGCCGCCCTCACCCGCCTCGGCCGCGACCCCTCGGCCAGCATGACCGAGATCGCCCGGGCCGCGGGGGTCGGGCGGGTCACCCTCTACGGGCACTTCCCGTCCCGGGAGGCGCTCGTGGACACCCTGTTCGACCGGTCGCTGGCCGACGCCGACGCCGTCCTCGGCGCCGTCGACGTCGACGCAGGGCGTGCGGACGAGGCCCTCGCCCGCCTCGTCCGCTCGTCCTGGCGCGTCCTGGACCGGCAGCGGACCGTGCTGACGGTCGCGCTGCGGGTGCTCGGCCCCGAACGGGTCCGCGGCCGGCACGCGGACGTCCTCGCCCGCGTCGAGCGCCTCCTGCGGCGCGGCCGCGACGAGGGCGTCTTCACCGCCGCCGCGCCCCCCGGATGGCAGGTCACCGCCGTCTACACGCTGATGCACGCGGCCGCGCAGGAGGTGGACGAGGGCCGCCTGGACGCCGCCGACGCCGCGGAGACGCTGGTCTCGACGATCTTGGGCGCCCTCGGCGGCGGCCCGCCCGGGAGCGGCCGGTAGGCTCCGCCGCATGGCCGTCTACGCGCTGGGAGACCAGGTCCCCGACATCCATCCGACCGCGTACGTCCATCCGGGCGCGACCGTCATCGGGTCGGTGACCCTCGGCGAGGGCGCCACCGTCTGGCCCGGCGCCGTGCTGCGCGGCGACTACGGGACGATCACCGTCGGCGCCCGCACGTCCGTCCAGGACGGCACGGTCGTGCACACCACCGAGGAGTGGCCGACCGTCATCGGCGCCGACTGCGTCGTCGGCCACAACGTCCACCTGGAGGGCTGCGTCGTCGAGGACCGGTGCCTGATCGGGTCCGGCTCCGTCGTACTCAACCGCGTCCGGGTGGGGACCGGGGCCGTGGTGGGCGCCGGGGCCGTCGTCACCGAGGACGCCGTCGTCCCGCCCGGGCACACCGCCCTCGGCGTCCCCGCCAAGCCCAGGCCCGGTGGGATCGACGAGAAGTGGCACGCGGAGGCGGTCGCGATGTACGTCGCCAACGGCCGCCGCTACGCCGCCGAGCTCAAGCGGATCCGGGACTGACGCGGGGGAGGCGCACATGCTCGACGGACATCCGCTCATCGACGCCCACGTCCACACCGCGCGGCTGCCGACCCTGCCCCCGGCATGGCGGCAGTGGGCCGAGGAGTTCGGCTCCGCGCACCCCTGGCAGGACCTCTACGACGACTCCGGCACGCTCGTCCCCGAACGGGTCGACGCCTACTTCGAGGCCGAGGGCGTGGACGTCGCGCTGCTGCTGTGCGAGTACAGCCCCAGGACCACCGGCTACCAGCCCATCGAGGACCTGGTGCCGCTGCTCAAGCACAACCCGCGCCGCTTCAAGCCGGTCGCCAACGTCAACCCGCACCTGCACTACCCGATCGACGCCGAGCTGGAGCGCCAGCTCGGCTTCGGCGCCGTCGCGCTCAAGCTGCATCCGGTGCACGGCGGGTTCTCCGTCGCCGACCCCGAGCTGTACCCGGCGTACGCGCTGTGCCGGGACGCGGGCCTGCCGGTCGTCGTGCACTGCGGCACCAGCTCCTTCCCCGGCTCGGCCAACCGGTACGCCGACCCGACCCCGATCGACGACGTGCTCCGGCTGTTCCCCGGGCTGACGTTCGTGCTGGCGCACGGCGGGCGGGGCTGGTGGTACGACGCGGCGGCGTTCCTCGCGCTGTCCCGCGAGGAGGTGTGGATCGAGCTGTCGGGGCTGCCGCCCCGCCGCCTCCCCGAGTACTACGCGCGGCACGACCTGAAGCGGCTGGCGCGCAAGTTCGTCTTCGGCACCGACTGGCCCGGCGTCCCCGGCATCGAGCGCAACGCGCGGGCGATCGCCGGCCTCGGGCTGGACGAGGAGACCGTAGCGCTCGTCCTCGGCGGCAACGCGATGCGGGTGTACCGCGGCCTCGCCGACGATCCGGAGCCAGGACAGGTCGCCGGCGGCTGATTCGGGCGTCCGAAACCGGGACGCCGTTTCGCGGGCGCCCGAACGGTGATCGGGACGGTACCCGCGGGACGCCCGGCGCGTCCCGAACCCCCAACCGGAGGACGCCATGCTCGCGATCGTCGCCGCGATCGTCTTCGCCCTCGCCCTGCTGTTCGACCTCGCCGACGTCTCGTCGGACGCCATCAACAACGGGACGCTGACCGTCCTCGGCCTGCTGCTCCTGTCGCTGCACTTCGCGGGCGTCGGCACCGGCCGCGACTGGCGGCACTACACGCGCCGCCGCCGGCGCCGCTGACCTCCTCCTCCGCCGCTCGCCGCCCGGCGCCCCGCCCGGCGTCTTTGTGATCTACAACGTAAAGGCGCCGGGCCGGTCACTCGGCGGGGTCGCGCGCGAACGCGCGGAGCGCCCCCGGCGCCACCACGGTGATCCGCCGGCGGCCCGTCCGGACCAGGCCCGCGCGGCGCAGCACCGCCAGCGCGCGGGCGACGGTCTCGCGCGAGGCGTCCATCCAGCTGCCCAGCTCCTCCTGCGACAGCGGCGGCCCGATGTCCACCGACCCGTCCGGGGCCGGCGGCGCGTACGCCGCCGACAGCTCGGCGAGATGCGCCAGCAGCATCGCCAGCCGCCGCGGGCCCTGCGCCGACACGTTCGCCTGCACGCGCCGCCCCGCCTCGTCGAGGCGCCGCACGAACGTGCCGCTGACCAGCCGCCACGCCGCCGGGTGGGCGTCCAGGAACGCGGTGAACCGGGCGGCCGGCACCACCAGCCCGCGGACGGGGGTGAGCGCGGTCACCGTCGCCGACCGGTGCCGGCTGCCGAGCACCGCGCTCTCGCAGACCAGGTCGCCGGGGCCGCGCACGGCCAGCACCACCTCGTGGCCGTCCGGCGTCGTGGACGTCACCTTCGCCCAGCCCGACCGGATGACGATGATGTGGTCGGAGTCCTCGCCCTGGTAGCACAGCGGCGCCCGCGCCGGGTAGTTGCGCGGGCGGGCCGCCGCCTGCAGCGCGGCGCGCTGGACCGGGTCGAGCTCGGCCCAGAAGCCGTCGCCGCCGGGCGGGGAGGGCGCGGCGAGGCCGCGGGGTGGGGTCCTGGTGTTCACGGGGTGCCGGCTTTCCGAGCCCCGCGGGGCTCACGGTTCGGGACGGACGGGCGCGCGCCGGTGCGCGCCGCATGGTGAACCGGTACCCGCGGCAGATGGGGGGAGTGGGGCGGTGAGGCCCAGTGCCGCGGATACCGGTCCGCTCGTGCGGCCGCCGCGGCCGGACCCGGTGCCCGGTCGACGGCCGTCATCGCCCGTCCCGCGGCGGCGTGCGTGCTCTCCGCATGTCCCTAGGAGAACCCCTCATTGATCCACATGCTGCGCGCGCGGGCGCACCGCGTCTGCGTCATCTGACACTTTCGGGGAAAATTGCAGCCGAGAATTCTCCGCCCCGAGACCCGCGCGCATTCCGGGACCGGGCGCGGCGGGCGGGCTAGCGGGACAGGGCGTTCAGTAGCCGGTTGACGGGGCTGGAGAGGTTCCACGTGTCGGCGAGCTCCACGAGCGCCTCGGCGTCCCGCGGTTCGGCGGGCAGCCGGTCGTCCAGCTTCGCCAGCTCCGGCGCGTCGATGTCGGTGACGACGCGCACCACGGTCTCGGCGGACGCCAGGTAGTCGCGCGCCGCCTCCATCCGCTTGCGGGCGCCCGCCGGGAACCCGTCGGTGATCCCCGCGTCCAGCGCCGCCAGGATCCCGTCGACCGACCCGAACCGGGTGATCAGCGCGGCGGCGGTCTTGTCGCCGACGCCCGGCACCCCGGGCAGCCCGTCGCTGGGGTCGCCGCGCAGCGTCGCGTAGTCGCCGTAGCCGCGGCCGGGGATGCCGTACTTGGCCGCCACCTCCGCCTCGCCCATGACCTGCAGGTTCCGGATGCCGCGCGCGGTGTACAGCACCGACACCGGGCCGGCGTCGTCGACGAGCTGGAACAGGTCGCGGTCGCCGGTGACGATGTCGACCGGGCCGTCCGCCGCGCCCCGCACGGCGAGGGTGCCGATGACGTCGTCGGCCTCGTAGCCGGGGACGCCGGCGCGGGCCAGCCCGAACGCGTCCAGCACGGCGTCGATGACGGGCAGCTGCGCCTCGAGCGCGTCGGGGGTCTGGTCGCCGCCGTCCTCGGCGACGCGGTGCGCCTTGTACGACGGCAGCGCCTCGACCCGGAACGCGGGCCGCCAGTCGGCGTCCATGCAGCAGACGAGGCGGTCGGGGGAGCGGTCCTGGACGAGCCGGGCGATCATGTCGATCAGCCCGCGGACGGCGTTCACCGGCGTGCCGTCCGGCGCCGTCACCGACTCGGGCACCCCGTAGAAGGCGCGGAAGTACAACGACGGCGTGTCCAGCAGCATCAGCCCGCTCATGGCCTCATGCTCCCACGCGCCCCCGACATCCCGGCGGCGCCACGGCAGGACGCCCGGACGCGCCGCCCGAGCCGCCCGAACGGCCCAGGCGGCTCGGGCGGTTCACGTGACCTGGACGGCGAGCACGCACGTGTCGTCGTCGGGGTTGGCGGCGCCGAGCGAGCGCAGCACGTGGTCGATGACGGCGTCCGGCTCGGCGCCCGGCCGCGCCGCGGCAGCGGCCAGCAGCATCCGGAACCCGTCGGCGAGGTCGCGGTCGCGGCGCTCGACGAGCCCGTCGGTGTAGAACAGCAGCAGGTCGCCGCGGTGCAGCCGGGTGATGACCGACGCCAGGTCCGGGGCGTCGTGCGCGCCGAGCAGCACGCCTTCGGGGGCCTCCAGCAGCGCGGCGGCGCCGTCGCGGACCAGCAGCGGCGGCGGGTGCCCGGCCCGCGCCCAGGTCAGCACGCGGGGGCCGGGCTCGTAGCGGGCGGCGACCGCGCTCGCGGTCGGCGGCCGGTCCCGCCCGCGCGCGGGCCCGTCGAGCGGCGTCCGGTTCAGCAGCATCCGGTTCAGCGCCGCCAGCAGCCGGTCGGGCGCCGCGCCGGTGCAGGCCAGGCCGCTGAGCGCGTTGCGGACGCGCGCCATCCCGGCCGCGGCGGGCGGGCCGTGCCCGGCGACGTCGCCGATCGCGAGGAAGACCTCGCCGTCCGACAGTGCCGCCGCCTCGTACCAGTCGCCGCCGACCCGCGTCCCGCCGCACGCGGGCAGGTAGCGGACGGCGGCGCGCAGGCCCGGCAGGTCGCGGGGGCCGCGGGGCAGCGGCAGCAGGGCGCGCTGCAGCTCGACGGCGGTGCGCCGCTCCTCGGCGAGGCGGAGGTGCTGCCGCGTCAGCCGCAGGCGGGTCGCGGCGAGCAGGTCGTCGCGGCGGCCGCGCGCGGCGTCCTGGAAGACGACGCGGAGCGCGGCCGGCTCGCCACCGGCGTCCAGGACGGGCTCGGCCATCGCCCGCAGGTGCCGGACGGCGCCCCCGGCGCGGACGCGGAGCTCCACGTCGGCGGGCTCGCGGCGGCCGAGCAGGGCGCGCGTGAAGTGCTCGGCGTGCGGCAGGTCGGCGGGGACGACGTGCTCGGCGAGCCGGTCCAAAGCCACCGGCCCGGCGGCGGGGTCCCGCCCGAACAGCTCGTACAGCCCGGCGGACCAGCGGGCCTCGCCGGTGGCCAGGTCCCAGCGGGCCCAGCCGAGGCCGCCGAGCCGCTCGACGAGCGCGAGCTGCGCGGCCGGATCGGCGTCGTCGGCCGTGTCGGCGGCGTCGCTCCGCGGCGCGGCGCGCGGAAGCGGCACCTCGCTCCGCCCGGGGAGCCGTCCGGGCGCCGGAGCGGCCGGGAGGCGGTCTCGGCACGGGGTGTCCGGGACGGCGCCGAGCAGCAGCGCGGCCGCCGTCTCCGGCTCGACGCCCGCGCCGGCGGCGAGCTCCAGCAGCCGGTCGTAGGCGGTCTCCACGTCGCAGCCGAACCGCTCGGCCAGCACGCCCTTCGCTTGTTCGACGGTCGCCTGCTCGACGGTCGCCTGCTCGACGGCGGCCTGCCCGGCGGGAGCGGGGGCCGGGGCGGGGACGCGGGCCGCCGCCGTATCCTCGCGTCCGGCGGTGTCTCGGGTGCGCCGCATCGGCTCAGCCGCGGCGCCGCGCCGCGGGCGGGCCGGGGCGGCGGCGGGACGGCGTTGTTGGGATCCTGGTGCGGTATCCGAGGCGGTGCGAACTGTGTCGGAGCACGGACAGAATGTAACAGGAGCAGGTCACAGGGGAGGAGGAAGCGGTGATCCGCGGCGCGGCCCACGCCCGGCGGCGGGGCGGCCCGGCACCGCGACCGGTATGGAGACGGATGTGACAACGGAGTTGTATCCGCGCGAGCGGCTGGGGCGGGTGCGCGAGGCGACCGCGAAGGCGGGCCTCGGCGCGGTCCTGCTGACGCCCGGCCCGGACCTGCGCTACGTCACCGGCTACGACGCCAAGCAGCTCGAGCGGCTCACCTGCCTGGTGGTGCCGGCGGACGGCGAGGCGTTCCTGGTCGTGCCGCGGCTGGAGCTGCCGGCGGCGCAGGAGTCGCCCGCGGGCTCGCTCGGCGTGGAGCTGGTGCCATGGGACGAGACCGACGACCCGTACGCGCTGGTCGCGCGCCGCCTGCCGGGCGGCCTGGCGTCGGTGGGCGTGGCGGACCGGATGTGGGCGGTGATGGCGCTGCGGTTCCGCGCCGCGATGCCGGGCGCCGAGCAGGTCGCGGCGGGCGGGGTGCTGCGGGAGCTGCGGATGCGCAAGAGCGCCGCCGAGGTCGCGGCGCTGCGCGAGGCCGGCGCGGCGATCGACCGGGTGCACCGGCGCGTCCCGGAGTTCCTGCGCGCGGGCCGGACGGAGCGGGAGGTCGGCCGGGACATCGCCGACGCGATCATCGCGGAGGGCCACGAGGCCGTCGACTTCGTCATCGTCGGGTCGGGCCCGAACGGCGCGAACCCGCACGCCGAGCTGTCGGACCGGGTGATCCGGGCCGGTGAGCCGGTGGTCGTCGACATCGGCGGGACGATGCCGAGCGGCTACTGCTCGGACTCCACCCGCAACTACTGCGTGGGCGAGCCGCCCGCCGACTACGCCGCGTACTTCGCGGTGCTGGAGGAGGCGCAGCGGCTGTCGCGGGAGGCGGTCCGGCCGGGCGTGACGCCGGAGGCGGTGGACGCGGCGGCCCGCGACGTCATCGCGGCGGCGGGGCACGGCGAGCACTTCTTCCACCGCACCGGGCACGGCATCGGCCTGGAGTCGCACGAGGACCCCTACATCGTGGCGGGCAACCGCGAGCCGCTGGAGCCGGGAATGGCGTTCTCGATCGAGCCGGGCATCTACCCGGGCCCGCACGGCGCGCGGATCGAGGACATCGTCGTGTGCACCGAGGACGGCTACGAGGCCATGAACGTGACCGAGCGGGGATTGGTGGTCGTCGGCTGAACCACCGGCCCCCGGGGCCGTCCGGGAGATGAGGGCGCGAAGGCGCGGGCGTTTTTCGTCCGCGCCTTCGGCTTGTTTTCGGTTGGCGGAAAATGACCCGGAAACGGGTCGGTAACGATCTCTGCACCAAATGCGTCAGGCGGTGCCGCGCGTATTGCGGTCCGGCCGCCCCGCCCTGTACCACCTTGTTTCAAGTTACGCCGGGGTAGCGCTTGTCAAGCAGAGGAGACGCCGTGGCAGAGGTCGACCTGACCAGCGTCGGGAAGGTCTATCCCGACGGGACGCGGGCCGTGACCGACCTGAACCTCAGCATCGCCGACGGCGAGTTCCTGGTGCTCGTCGGGCCGTCGGGGTGCGGCAAGACGACCGCGCTGCGCATGGTCGCCGGCCTGGAGGACATCTCCGAGGGCACCGTCACGATCGGCGGCCGCGCCGTCAACCGGGTCCCCGCCCGCGACCGCGACGTCGCCATGGTCTTCCAGAGCTACGCGCTCTACCCGCACCTGTCGGTGCGCGACAACATCGGGTTCGGGCTGTCGCTGCGCAAGCTGCCGAAGAAGGAGATCCGGGAGAAGGTCGACCACGCCGCGGAGATCCTCGGCCTGACCGACCACCTGGACCGCAAGCCGCGCAACCTGTCCGGCGGCCAGCGCCAGCGGGTCGCGATGGGCCGCGCGATCGTCCGCGAGCCGCAGGCGTTCCTGATGGACGAGCCGCTGTCCAACCTCGACGCCAAGCTGCGCGTCCAGATGCGCGCCGAGATCGCCCGCATCCAGCGCGACCTCGGCGTCACCACGATCTACGTCACGCACGACCAGACCGAGGCGATGACGCTCGGCGACCGGGTCGCGGTGATGAAGAAGGGCGAGCTCCAGCAGGTGGCACCGCCGCAGGAGCTGTACGACCGGCCGGCGAACCTGTTCGTCGCCGGCTTCATCGGCTCACCCGCCATGAACCTGCTGCACGGCACGCTGTCCGGGGACGCGGCGAACCCGCGCCTGGAGATCGGCGGCCAGACCCTGGCGCTTCCGGCCGCGGTGCTGCACGAGCGCCCCGGCCTCGCGTCCTACCTCGGGCGCGACGTCGTCGTCGGCATCCGCCCCGAGGATATGGAGGACTCCGAGCTGGTGGAGGCGCCCGAGGGGTCCGGGCTGTCCTCCACCGCCGACCTCGTGGAGGCGATGGGCTCGGACGTGCTGGTCCATTTCGCGGTCGAGGCCGCCCAGGTCGTCACCGAGGACACCAAGGAGCTCGCCCGCGACGCGGGGACCGACGTGCTGGGGCACATGGAGCGGCCCCGCACGGACCTGGTCGCGCGGTTCAGCCCCCGCACCCGCGTGAAGGTCGGCGACCCGGTGACGATCCGCGTCGACACCGGTCGCCTGCACTTCTTCGATATCGAGTCCGGCGCGTCGATCTGGGGATCGGACGCGGCCGGTTCGCCCAGGAAGGATGAGGGATGAGGGTCAGCAGAGGGATGGGCCGCCGGACGGTGGGCGCCGCCGTCGCGGCGGGACTGCTGGTGTCGGCCGCGGCCGCGTGCGGCGGTGGCGACGACGACAAGGGCGGCGGCTCGAAGACCTCGGCCGGGGGGACGGAGCTCAAGGGCGTCACCGTCTCGGTGGCCGCCAAGTGGACCGGGACGGAGGAGACCAACTTCCGCAAGGTCCTGCAGGCGTTCGAGAAGCAGACGGGCGCGACCGTCCAGTACGCCTCGACCGGTGAGAACACCGACGCCTACCTCGGGCCGAAGCTGGCCGCGCACAACCCGCCGGACGTGGCGATCCTGCCGCAGCCGGGCCTGATGCAGCAGTACGCCGCGAAGGGCCAGCTGAAGCCGCTGGCGAGCGACGCCGAGGCGGAGGTGACGCAGAACTTCTCGCCGTACTGGAAGGACCTCGGCTCCTACCAGGGCAAGACCTACGGCGTGATCGCCAAGGCGGCCTACAAGTCGATCATCTGGTACCGGCCGCAGGCGTTCTCCGACGCGGGCGTGCAGCCCCCGGCGGCGTGGGCGGACCTGGTGAAGGACGCCGGCACGCTGCAGGACTCGGGGACCACCCCGTTCACGCTGGCCGCCGGCCCGCAGGACTCGTGGACGCTGACGGACTGGTTCGAGAACGTCTACCTCTCGCAGGCCGGCCCGGACAACTACGACAAGCTGGCCAAGCACGAGATCAAGTGGACCGACCCGACGGTCGCCAAGGCGCTGCAGACGCTCGCCGAGATCTGGGGCAAGCCGCAGTTCCTCAACGGCGGCGTCGCCACCGCGACCAAGACCAAGTTCGACGAGTCGATCACGCAGGTGTTCGGCCAGAACAAGGCCGCGATGGCCTACGGCGGCGACTTCGCCGCGGCCAACATCGCCACGACGAAGGCCAAGGTCGGCACCGACGCGAAGGTGTTCGCGTTCCCGAAGGCCGGCGACACCGCCCCGGCGATCCTCGGCGGCGACGTCGCGGTCGCGATGAAGGACGGCAAGGGCGCGCAGGCGCTGATGAAGTTCCTCGCCTCCCCGGAGGCCGGGAAGGTCTGGGCCGGGCTCGGCGGCTACCTGACGCCGAACAAGTCCGTCCCGCCGGACGCCTACTCCGACCCGATCGCCAAGCAGCTGATCCAGCAGATGCAGCAGGCCGGCGACGCCGCCCGCTACGACATGTCGGACCTCGCGCCCGCCGCGTTCGGCGCGACGCCGGGCGCCGGCGAGTGGGAGGCGCTGCGCCAGTTCGTGAGCAAGCCGACCGACGTCAAGGGGACGCAGGCCAAGCTGGAGGCCGCGGCCGCCAAGGCGTTCAAGTAGGGGAGCGGACGACCCCGGATGAAGCCTTCGAATGAGGGGGTGCCGCCGGCCGCCACGGCCGGCGGCGCCGCCGCCGTCACCGGCCCGGCCGCGCCGCGCCGCGGGCGCGGCGCGCGAGAGCGGCTGACCCCGCCGTCCTGGCTGGCGCTGCTGTTCCTGCTGCCCGCGCTGCTGCTGCTCGGCTTCCTGGTCGTGTACCCGATCGTCTACTCGGTGATCCGCAGCTTCTTCGACGCCTCGGGCGGCTCGTTCGTCGGCTTCGACAACTACACCGGGGTGTTCCAGGGGCACGACGACCTCGTCGCGGTGCGCAACACCGTGGTGTGGGTGGTGGTGGCGCCCACGCTCGTCACGATCATCGGGCTGTTCTTCGCCGTCCTCACCGAGCGGATCAGGTGGGCGACGGCGTTCAAGCTCGTGGTGTTCATGCCGATGGCGATCTCGTTCCTCGCCTCCGGCGTCATCTTCCGGCTGGTCTACCAGCAGGACCCCGACCAGGGCGTGGCGAACGCGGCGCTGGTCGCGATCCACGACACCTTCAAGTCGGGCACGACCTACCCGGGCGCGGGCCCGCGCACCGGCGGCGACCAGCTCGTCCACGAGCAGGGTGGCGCGGTGCTCGGGTCCAGCCCGGTATCGGCGGGGCAGACCGCGCTGCTGCCCCTCGTCAAGGTCAAGCCCGAGTACCTGCCGAAGGACGCGAAGCCCGCCGCGCAGCCACCGGCGGCCAAGGCCGGGCAGGTCACCGGGACCGTCTGGTTCGACTTCACCAAGGGCGGCGGCGGCGAGCTGAACAAGCCGAACGCCGGCGAGTCCGGGCTGCCGGGCGTCAAGGTGGAGGCGGTGCGCGGCGGGAAGGTCGTCGCGACGGCGACCACCGGCAAGGACGGCACGTTCACGCTGAAGAAGGTGTCGGGCGCCGTCACGGTGCGGCTGCCGAAGAGCAACTTCACCGCCTCCTACGGCGGCGCCGAATGGCTCGGCAGCACCCTCATCACGCCCGCGATCATCGGGTCGTACCTGTGGGTGTGGTCCGGGTTCGCGATGGTGCTGATCGCCGCGGGCCTGGCCGCGATCCCGCGCGACGCGCTGGAGGCGGCCCGGGTGGACGGCGCGACCGAGTGGCAGGTGTTCCGGCGGGTGACGATCCCGCTGCTCGCGCCGGTGCTGATGGTCGTGCTGGTCACGCTCGTCATCAACGTGCTGAAGGTCTTCGACCTGGTGTTCATCATCGGCGGCGGCGATCCGAACGCCAACGTGCTGGCGCTGGAGATGTGGACCAAGTCGTTCGGCGGCGGCAACGACCCCGGGGCGGGCAGCGCGATCGCGGTGCTGCTGTTCCTGCTGGTGCTGCCCGCCATGCTGTTCAACATCCGGCGACTGCGGCAGGAGCGGAAATGAGCACCGCGGACGGCACTGACGTCACCCCGGACGGCGCGCCGGGCGGCGACGGCGGCACGGGCGCCGGGACCGCCGCCGCGCCGGACAAGAGCGGCCCCGCCAACGGCGCGGCGGGCGCGCCGCGCCGGAGCCTGGCGTCGCGCCTGGTGGGCCGGGCCGGCGGCACCGTCGCGCAGGTGCTGCTGGTGCTGGTCGCGCTGTTCTGGCTGGTGCCGACGTTCGGCCTGTTCGTGGAGTCGCTGCGCTCCACCGAGGACAACAACGCCGGCGGCTGGTGGAAGGTGTTCTCCCACCCGTCCCAGATCACGACCAGCGCCTACAGCTCGCTGCTGGACAAGCCCGACTTCGTCGACTCGTTCTGGAACACCGTGCTGATCACGGTGCCGGCGACGGTGCTGGTCGTCGCGATCGCCTCGCTGGCGGCGTACGCGTTCGCGTGGCTGGAGTTCCCCGGCCGCGACTGGCTGTTCCTGATCGTCGTCGCGCTGCTGGTGGTGCCGGTGCAGGTCGCGCTGCTGCCGGTCGCGAAGCTGTACGGGAACATCGACGTCGGCGGGTTCAAGATGTACGGCTCGATCACCGGCGTGGTGCTGTTCCACGTCGCGTTCGGCCTGCCGTTCGCGATCTTCCTGCTGCGCAACTTCTTCGCCGCGATCCCCCGGGACCTGCTGGAGGCCGCCCGGATGGACGGCGGCTCGGAGTGGACGATCTTCCGGCGGGTGATCTTCCCGCTGGGCGGCCCGGCGATCGCGTCGCTCGGCATCTTCCAGTTCCTGTGGGTGTGGAACGACCTGCTGGTCGCGCTGGTGTTCGCCAACACCGGCGCGCAGCCGATGACCAAGTGGCTGCAGTCGCAGATGCGGCAGTTCACCGGCAACATCGACATCCTCGCGCCCGGCGCGTTCCTGTCGCTGCTGGTGCCGCTGGTCGTGTTCTTCGCCTTCCAGCGCTACTTCGTGCAGGGCGTCCTCGCCGGCTCGGTCAAGTAGCGGACGCACCGCCGCCGCAAAGCGGAGATACGAGAAGGCCCGTGCGGGACGATCCCGCACGGGCCTTCTCGCGTCGTCAGCGAAGGGGCCGGGTCAGCCGGCGGCCTTCTTCAGGTCGGGCGCGGCGGCGGCCGCGGCACCCGGGTGCCCGATCGCGAGGCCGCTGGCCGGGTCGAAGAAGTGCAGCCGCTTGGTGTCCACGGCCAGGTCGATGTCCTGCCCGGGCCGCACGTGCGACCGGGAGTTGACGCGGGCGGTCCACAGCGCCTTGTTGTCCACCAGCGGGATCGCCATGTCGGCGTCGCCCTCGGCGGCGTCCTCGGCGAGGTCGGCGGTGTCCTTGTGCTCGACGGGCGGGGCGTCGATGGTGAAGATGACGTTGATCTCGCTGCCGAGCTCCTCGGTGACGCTGCTCTTCACCGACATCGGCGCCCAGTCGGGGTTGGCGTGCGCGGCGTCCTCGAAGTCCGACGGCCGGACGCCGAGGATGACCTCGCGGCCGATGTAGTCGCGCAGCGCGGGCCGGTCGTTGAGGATCGCGTCCGGCACCGGCAGCGTGAAGCCGGCGAACGAGACCTGCGCGCCGCCGTCGCCGCCGCCGAGCTGCGCGGTGACGAAGTTCATCGCGGGCGAGCCGATGAACCCGGCGACGAACATGTTGACCGGGTTGTCGAACAGCCGCTGCGGGGTGTCGACCTGCTGCAGCTTGCCCTCGCGCAGCACGCACACCCGCGAGCCGAGGGTCATCGCCTCGATCTGGTCGTGGGTGACGTACACGGTGGTGACGCCGAGCCGCTCGTGCAGCTGGCTGAGCGAGGCCCGCATGGACACGCGGAGCTTGGCGTCCAGGTTGGACAGCGGCTCGTCCATCAGGAACGCCTGCGGCTCGCGGACGATCGCGCGGCCCATCGCGACCCGCTGGCGCTGGCCGCCGGACAGGGCGGCGGGCTTGCGGGACAGGAACTGCTCGAGGCCGAGCATCTTCGCGGCCTCGCGCACCTTCTGCTTGATCTCCGACTTCGGCGTGCCGCGCAGCTTCAGGCCGAACGCCAGGTTCTGCTCGACGGTCATGTGCGGGTAGAGCGCGTAGTTCTGGAACACCATCGCGATGTCGCGGTCCTTGGGCGCCAGGTCGTTCACCACCTGGCCGCCGATGGAGATCTTGCCGCCGCTGATCTCCTCCAGGCCGGCGATCATCCGCAGCGCGGTCGACTTGCCGCAGCCGGACGGACCGACCAGCACCATGAACTCGCCGTCCTCGATCGTCAGGTCCAGGCCGTCCACCGCCTTGACCCCGCCCGAGTAGATCTTGTCCACCCGGTCCAGCTTGATCTCGGCCATCCCGCCCCCTCTTGGAAACGTTTCCCGTCCACCCCTGTCCAGCAGGGCTTTCGCTCAATGGCTGGAGTAAACATCATGGAATCGTTTCCATGGGAGAGTTGATCAGGATAAGATCCGAGATCTGCGGATATGGAGGGGCGGTCAGCCGGTGGGGGACGGACGGTCGGCGACGATCAAGGACGTGGCGGCCGCGGCGGGCGTCGGCATCGCCACGGTCTCCCGGGTGTTCTCCGGCGGCTCGGTCAGCGCGGCCACCCGCGAGCGAGTGCTCGCCGCCGCCGCCGAGCTCGACTACCGTCCGAGCGCCCTCGGCCGCGGCCTCAAGCTGCGCCGCAGCGGCGGCATCGGGCTCGTCCTGCCCGGCGTCACCGACCCGTTCCACGCCGAGCTGCTCGCCGGCGTGCTGGCCAGCGCCCGCACGCTCGGCGGGCACGTGATCGTGGAGGCGTCGGACGGCGACCCCGAGCGGGAGGCCGAGATCGTCGACCGGCTCGTCGAGCAGCGGGTGGACGGGATCATCGCGCTGCCCGCCGGGGACGCGGCCGACTGGCGCGCCGCCGTCCGGGTCTGCTCCAGCGTGGTGTTCGCCGACCGGGTGCTGCCCGGGCTGCCCGAGATCCCCGCCGTGCTCGCCGACGACGCCGGCGGCGTCCGGTCCCTGGTGGAGTACCTCGCCGGGCTCGGGCACCGGCGGATCGCCTTCCTCGGCGGCGCCGCGCCCGGCGAGCGGCCCGGCGTGCGCGAGCGCGCGTTCCGCGACGCGCTGGCCCGGCTCGGCGTCCCGGTGGAGGAGGACCTGGTCGTCGCGGCCCGGCCCGCGCGGGACGCCGCGTACGCCGCCGCGGCGGGCCTGCTGCAGCGCCGCGCGGACGTCACCGCGGTGCTGGCCGCCGGGCACCTGCTGGGCGAGGCCGCCGTGCTGGTCGCCCGCGAGCTCGACCTGCGCGTCCCCGCCGACGTGTCGATCGCGATGGTGGACGACGTGGCGTGGGCGGAGCTGTGCGACCCGCCGCTGACGGCGGTGGCGCGGCCGGGCCGCGACATCGGCCACCGGGCGTGCGAGCTGCTGCTGCGCGACCAGGCCCGGCGTGGCCGGGGCCGCCCGCTGCTGCTGCCGACAGAGCTGGTGGTGCGGGGGAGCTGCGGCGCGCTGCGCGGCTCCCGGCGCTGACCCCGGGCCCGGCTGGGCCCGCTCCCTCCGGGGAACGGGCGATTAGAGCTGATCTGTGATCTGCCGGGGTCACGTCCACCGGCCGCGGCACGCTAGATTTCCCGCGTGGAGGAGATCGATCGTCAGATCATGGCGCTGCTGGCCGACGACGGGCGGATGAGTTTCACCGATCTGGCCAAGCGGACGGGCCTGTCGGTGTCGGCGGTGCACCAGCGGGTGCGGCGGCTGCAGAAGCGCGGCGTCATCCGGGGCTTCACCGCCCAGCTCGACAACGAGCAGATCGGGCTGCCCCTCACCGCGTTCGTGTCGATCAAGCCGATCGACCCGGCGGCGCCCGACGACGCCCCCGACCGGCTGGCGCACCTGGAGGCGATCGAGGCCTGCCACTCGGTGGCGGGCGACGAGAGCTACATCCTGAAGGTCCGCGTGGCGTCCCCCAACGAACTGGAGGAGCTGCTGCAGCAGATCCGGGCCGCGGCGAACGTCGCCACCCGGACCACCGTCGTGCTCAGCACCCCGTGGGAGGGGCGCCGCCCGGCGCTGTGAGGACGCGCGCGGGCGGCCGCCCCCGACGGCGGCGGCGCGCGCTCACGAGCGCGGGGCGAAGGCCTCCAGCGCCTCGCGGGCCAGGTACATCGAGTCCCACGGGTCGGCGTCCGGGCCGGTCAGCTCCGGGTCGAAGTTCAGGTCGACGAACAGCTCGGTCACGCCCTGCTCCTCCAGCGCGGCGAAGTCGGCGATGATCTGCTCGTAGGTGCCGGTGAGGGGGCGCCGCTCGTCCTCGGGCGGCGCGGCCTCCTCGGTGCGCACCCGCACCGCGCCCCGGCAGACGAACCGCAGCGCCGCGGCGTCCCGGCCGGCCTTGGCCGCCGCGTCCCGGACGATCTCGATCGAGCGGCCGATCGCGGCGAGGTCGGCGCGGCTGGAGCTGACCCAGCCGGCCGCGAGCCGCCCGGCGCGGCGCAGCGCGCCCTCGGACGCCCCGCCGAGCAGGATCGGCGGCTCCGGCTGCTGCAGCGGCCGCGGGTCCATGGTGACGGGCGGGACGTCGTAGAACTCGCCGTGGAACTCGCTGACCTCGCCGGGCTCGCCCGTCCACATCGCGCGCAGCGCGGCGAGGAACTCCTCGGCGCGGGCGCCGCGCCGCTCCATCGACGCGCCGACCGCGGCGAACTCCTCGGGCATCCAGCCGTTGCCGAGCCCGAGGTCGAGCCGCCCGCCGGTGACGTGGTCGAGGGTGATCGCCTGCTTGGCGAGCATGGCGGGGGAGTAGAACGGCATGTTCGCCACGGCGACGCCCAGCCGCACCTGGCTGGTGTAGCCCGCGAGGTACGCGAGCGTGACCAGCGGGTCGGGCACGTTGCGGTAGGTGTGGTCGGCCGAGCCGGCCGGGTTGACGACGCGCTGGAGCGTCCACAGGGAGTGGTAGCCGAGCTCCTCGGCCCGCTGCGCGATCAGCACCTGGTTGGCCGGGGTGGACCACGCCCCCGTCACCGGTACTGCGAACCCGATCTGCACGGCGCTCCTCCTCCTCGTCGGGCCGCACCTTACAGCGTCAAGGGCGGGGCCCGGGCGCGGCTTGGTCAAAGCGCCGAATCTACCGGACTCGCGGCCGCCGGAACGCCTCCCGCAGCGCCGCGTGCGCGGCGGGCGGGGCGGCGAGGTGGTCCAGGCCGAGCAGCGCGGCGCCGAGCAGCGGCGGATCGTCCGGGACGATCAGCCGGGCGTGCGGCGCGAGTTCGGCGTAGCGCTCGGCGACCGCGTCCATCAGCAGCGGCCGGCGGGCGGCGAGCACGCCCCCGCCGAGCACCACGTCGGCGGGGGAGTCCAGCAGGCCGAGGCGGCGCAGCGCGACCGAGCCGAGAAGGGCGATCTCCTCGGCCAGCCGCAGCACGACCCCGCGCGCCACCGCGTCGCCCGCCTCGGCGGTGCCGATCAGCACCGGGGCGAGGCCGGTGAGGCGGCCCTCGTCGAACTCGCCGAGGTGGACGCCGAGCCCGACGTCGATGGCACGGTCCACGCCGAAGTGCTCGGCGACCGCGCCGGTCAGCGCGGTGCGCGGGCCGCGGCCGTCCTCGCCGCGGACGGCGTGCCAGAGCGCGGCGCGGCCGAGCGCCCCGCCGCCGCCCCAGTCGCCGGTGTGCTCGCCGAGCGAGGGGAAGCGGGCGGTGCGGCCGTCGGGCGCGACGCCGGCGCAGTTGATGCCGGCGCCGCAGACGACCGCGACGCCCCAGCCCTCGCTGACCGCGCTGCGCAGCAGCGCGAACGTGTCGTTGCCGACGACTGCGGTCGGCGCGATCCCCCGGGCCAGCAGCAGCCCCTCGAGGCGCTCCTCCTCGCCCGGCAGGTCGACGTTGGCCATGTACGCGGCCAGGTGCACGACGTCGCCGGGCGGGACGCCCGCCTCGGCGAGCGCGGCGCCGATGACGGCGGCGAGCGCGTCCACGGCGCCGTCGAGCCCGGCGGCCTGCGGCCGGAACCCCGCGCCGCGCGCGGTCGCGAGCAGCTCCCCGTCCGTCCCGGCGACGGCCGCGTCGATCTTGCTGTTGCCGCCGTCGACGGCGACCAGCACCCCGCGCCGGCGGCGCGCCGGCACTGCCGCCATCAGGCGGCCCACGGCAGGTGGGCGCGGTTCGCGGCGACCAGGTCGCGGGCGAGCCGGTCGGCGAACTCGAGCTGCCCGACGAGCGGGTGGGCCAGCAGCGCGTCCGCGACCCGGTCCACACCGCCGCGCAGCGCCGCGTCCAGCGCGAGCTCCTCGTAGCCGGACACGTGCGCGACCAGCCCGGAGAACAGCGGCTCGAGCGGCGGGACGGGCAGCGGCACCGGCCCGGACGAGGTGATCCGCGCGGGCACCTCGACCACCGCGCGGTCGTCCAGGAACGGGAGCGCGCCGTTGTTGCGGACGTTGACGACCTGCACGTCGCCGCGGCCGGTGAGCAGCGACACGGCGAGCTGCACGGCGGCCTCGGAGTAGTAGGCGCCGCCGCGCTCCTCCAGCCGCGCGGGCTTGGTGTCCAGCGCCGGGTCGGCGTACATGGCGAGCAGGTCGCGCTCCAGCGCGGCGACCTCCTCCGCGCGCGTCGGCGCGCCGCGCTGCTCGCGCACGACGCGGTCGTGCTCGTAGAAGTAGCGCAGGTAGTACGACGGGACGGCGCCGAGCCTGCGGACGAACGGCTCGGGCAACCCGCTCATGGCGGCGAGCTCCCCGGCGTGCCGCTCCAGCAGCTCGGGCAGGACGTCGCGGCCGTCCAGCGCGATCGAGCGCACCCAGGTCAGGTGGTTGAGGCCCGCGTGGCCGAGCGCGATCCGCTCGGGCGCCGCGTCCAGCAGCGCTGCGGCGCGGCGCTGCACGCCGATCGCGACGTTGCACAGGCCGACGGCGCGGTGCCCGGCGTCCAGCAGCGCGCGGGTGACGATGCCGACCGGGTTGGTGAAGTCGATGATCCACGCGTCCGGGGCGCGGGCGGCGACGCGCTCGGCGATGTCCAGCACGACCGGGACGGTCCGCAGCGCCTTGGCGAGCCCGCCCGCCCCGGTGGTCTCCTGCCCGACGCAGCCGCACTCCAGCGGCAGCGTCTCGTCGACGCGCCGGGCGGCCTGGCCGCCGACGCGCAGCTGGACCAGTACGACGGCGGCGCCGTCCACGGCCTCGTCGAGGTCCCCGGTCGTCACGACCTTCGCCGGGTGCCCGGCGCGGGCGAGCATCCGCGCGGCGAGCCCGCCGACGAGCTCCAGCCGCCGCGCGTCCGGGTCGGCGAGGACCAGCTCCGACACCGGAAGCGCGGCGCGCTCGCGGGCGATCCCGTCGACCAGCTCCGGGGTGTAGGTGGACCCGCCCCCGATGACCGTCAGCTTCAACCCTTCACTCCCGTCAACGTCACACCCTGGATGAACACGCGCTGGGCGAGGAAGAACACCACCAGCACCGGCATGATGGTCAGCAGCGTCGCCGCCATCGTGAGGTTCCACTCGACGTGGTGTGCGGCGCGGAACGTCGCGACGCCGATGGCGAGCGTCCAGTTCTCCGGCTTGGCGTACACCAGCGGCCCGTAGTAGTCGTTCCAGCAGTAGAAGAACTGGAACAGCGCGACGGCCGCGAGCGCGGGCTTCGCCATCGGTAGCACGACCCGCAGCATGGTCCGCAGTTCACCGCAGCCGTCGACGCGTGCGGCGTCGGCGTACTCGCGCGGGATCGTCACCAGGAACTGGCGCAGCAGGAAGATGGAGAACGCGTCCCCGAACGCCTGCGGGATGATCAGCGGCCAGAGCGTCCCGGTGAGGTGGAAGCGGGACCACACGATGTACAGCGGCACCATCGTCACCTGCGGCGGCAGCATCATCGCCGAGATGACCACGACGAGCGCGAGGTTGCGGCCGCGGAACCGGAAGCGGGCCAGCGCGTAGGCGACCGGGACGCTGGACACCAGCATCAGCGCCGTCGACAGCGCCGCGTACACGGTGCTGTTGACCGTCCACCGCACCATGTCGCCGCTGAAGGCGCGGCGGAAGTTCTCGAAGTGCCATTCCTTCGGCCACAGCGAGGTGCTGAGCGCCTGCGAGTCGCTCATGACGGCGGTGAGGAACATGAACGCCAGCGGCGCCAGGAACATCACCGCCAGGACGATCGCGGCGGCGTGCGTGGCGATCCACATCAGCGTGCGGCGGCCGCGCCCGCCGTAGGCAAGGGAGGTCACTGCGCCTCCTCTCCGGCGAACGCGCGGAACCGCCGCAGCAGCAGGAGCGTGAACGCCATCGCGATGACGAACATGACCAGCGCGAGCACGCACGCGTAGCCCATGTTGAACTGCCGGAACCCCTCGTCGTAGAGCCACTGCGGGAACGTCAGCGTCGACCCGCCGGGGTAGCCGGGCGCGAACTGGGTGCCGGGCAGGTCGGCCTGCCCGGCGGCGACCTTCCCGGCGACCATCGCCTGCGTGAAGTACTGCAGCGTCTCGATCACGCCGGTGACGGCGGCGAACGCCAGCACGGGCGAGACGGTCGGCAGCGTGATGTGCCGGAACCGCGCCCAGGCGCCGGCGCCGTCGATCGCGGCCGCCTCGTACAGCGAGCGCGGCACGTTCAGCAGCGCCGCCAGCAGGATGATCATGACGTCGCCGACCGCCCACAGCCCGAGCAGCGACAGGCCGGGCTTGGCCCACGCGGCGTCGTTGAAGAAGTCCGGCAGCGAGAACCCCAGGTGCCGGGCGATCACCGGGAACGGGCCGGTGCCGGGGTTCAGCACGAACACGAACGCCACGGTCGCCGACACCGGCGGGATCAGGTACGGGACGTAGAACACCGCGCGCAGCAGGTTCCCGCCGCGCCTGATCCGGGTGAGCAGCTGCGCGACGCCGAGCCCGAACAGCACCCGCAGCGGGACGAGCACCGCCACCAGCCACAGCGTGTTGCGCATCGCCGTCCACGCGTCGCCGTCGTGCAGCAGGTACCGGTAGTTGTCCAGCCCGACGTACTTCAGCGTGAACAGGTTGTAGCGGGTGAAGGAGAAGTAGACGGTCGCGGCGAGCGGGTAGGCGAAGAACAGCCCGAACCCGGCCAGCCACGGCGACAGGAACGCCAGCACCCTCAGCCGCCGGCGGCGGCCGGCCCGGGACACCGTCCCGAGCCGGCCGCGCCGCAGCGGCAGGCGCAGCGAGCCGGAGGCCACGGCGTCAGCCCCCGGCCAGCTTCAGCGACGCGTCGACCTTCCCGTCGAGGTCCTTCAGCGACTTGTCCAGGTCGCCCGCCTTGCCGGGCTCCCACTGGTCCTGGACGAACTGCTGGAACTTCACGACGTAGTCGTTGCCGTTCGGGGTGGGCGGCGTCGTGGCGCTCGCCGGGTTCTTGAAGACGTCCAGGAACGTCTTGAACTGCGGCGGCAGCGTGAGGCCGGGCGAGGACAGCGAGGCGATCGTGGTGGGGACGTTCCCGAGCGCGTTGGCGAAGGTGACGAGCGCGCCGGTGTCGGTCGTCAGGTACCTGATGAACTCCCATGCGGCGGCGCGGTGCTTCGCGCCGCGCGGGATGCCGATGACGGTGCCGGTGACGAAGCCGCTGCCGTAGCGGGCGTCCTGCCCGTCGGGGACGGGCGCGGGGGCGGTCCCGTAGTCGACCTTCGGCGCCTCCTCCTGCATGAACTTGGTGCGCCACTCGCCGTCGACGGCCATGGCGACCTTGCCCTTCTCGAACGGGTTGGACGACTCGAACTCCTGGCCCATCGAGTGGAGGAACTTCTTGACGTTGTCGTAGCCGTACCAGTCGATGAGGCTCTTGTCCCACTGCAGGTAGGCCTTGACGGCGGGGTCGGCGGCGAAGGCCGCGTGCCCGTCGGGGGTGAGCCACGTCGCGCCGAACTGGGTGGCGAGGTGCTGCACCTGGTGCTCGTAGTACTGCGCGGACGGCATGAACCCGGCGACCTTGATGGTCCCGTCGGGGTTGCGGACGGTGAGCTTCTTGGCCAGCGCGGTCAGCTCGGAGAACGTCCGCGGCGGCTGCTCGCCCTTCATCAGCGCCTTGTTGTAGTAGAGCCCGTAGGCGTCGGCGAGCAGCGGCATCGCGCACCGGCGGCCCTTGTACTGGGTGTACTGCTGCACGGGTTTGGGGAACTGGTTCAGGTCGAGCTTGGAGCCGGCGATGTCGCCGGACAAGTCCTGCCACGCGCCGCTCTGGCACCACTGCCCGACGCTGTCGGTGGTGAACGACGACACCACGTCGGGCGGGTTGCCGCCGCGGATCGCGTTGGTGATGCGGTCGTCGGTCTGGTCCTTGACGAGCTTGACGGTGATGTTGGGGTGCAGCTTGTGGAAGCCCGCGACGGCGTCCTGGAACGCCTTCACCTCGTGCGGGGCGCTCCAGCCGTGCCAGACCTCGATGGTCTGCTTCTCCCCAGCCTTCGGGCCGCCGGACTGGCCGCCGCTGCCGCCGGCCGTGCAGGCCGTGAGGCCGAGCCCGGCGGCGGCCAGCGCCGCGGCGAGCCGGCGCGTTGTCGATGTGCGCACTCCGGTTCTCCTTCGGGGGAGGGGACGGCCGGTGCCGCCGTCCGCTGTGGGGGAGCGGGGGGATGGGCGCCTGTCAGGGATGGGCGCGTGTCAGGAACGGGGCGTGTCGGGGACGGTGGTGGAGAACACCTCGTCGCGGGTCTCCTGGAGCGCCTGCTGGAGCGCGCCGGCGAGGACCGGGTTGCCCTCCAGGGAGCTGAGCCGCACCGCGGGGCGCGGGATCGTCAGGCTGTGCAGGTGCTGCTGGACGCGCGCGCGCAGCGGCTCGCCGCCGGCGCGCAGGACGTCGCCGGTGAGCACGACCAGGGCCGGGTCGAGGACGGCGACGACGGTGGCGAGGGTGGCGCCGAGCCGGGTCGCCAGCTCGGTGAGGGCGCGTTCGGCGCGGGCCCCGGCGTCGGCGGCGGTGCGCGTGCCCGCCCGGCCGGTGCCCGCCTCGCCGGCCTCGCCGACCTCGGCGGCGGCGCGGCCGAGCGCGGTGGCCGCGTCCCGGCCGCGGAACCCGTGCTCGCGCATCAGCTTCAGCACCGCCGCGCCGCCGGTCAGGCTGTGCACGCCGCCGGTGTGGGTGCGGCGGACGTCGCGCATCAGCGGGGCGCCGACGGCGGGCGCGTACCCGATCTCGCCGGCGCCGCCGGTCGCGCCGCGGTGCAGCGCGCCGTCCAGCACGACGGCCATGCCGACGCCGTCGGCGACCCACAGCAGCACGAAGTCGCGGGCGCCGGCGGCCTGCCCGCCGGCGCGCTCGGCGAGCGCGGCGAGGTTGACGTCGTTCTCGATGGCGACCGGGACGCCGAGGCCGCCCGCGAGGGTGCCGGCGAGGTCGGGGATGTGCCAGCCGGGGATGTGCGCGGCGTAGCCGAGCCGTCCGGTGGCGGGGTCGATCGCGCCCTGGATGCCGATGACGGCCCGGTGCAGCGCGGTGCGGGCGAGGCCGGCCGCCGCGGCGGCCTTGTCCAGGGCCTCGGCCATCCGGGCGACGACGTCCACGCCGGTGCGGGAGGGGGTGGGCAGGGTGTGCTCGCCGACGACCGTCCCGGTCAGGTCGGCGACGCTGACCCGGATGCGGGCCGGGGTGACGTCGGCGCCCGCCACGTGCGCGGCGGCCCCGTTGATCCGGTACAGCTCGGCGGTGCGTCCGGGCAGCCCCTCGCGCACGCCGTCCCGCACGACGAGGCCGGCGTCCTCGAGCCGGGCGAGCAGCTGCGAGGCGGTCGGCTTGGAGATGCCGGTGAGGTCGGAGATCTGCGGGCGGGTCAGCGGGCCGCGGGCGAGCAGCGCCTCCAGCGCGGCGCGGTCGTTGATGGCGCGCAGCAGGCTCGGGGTCCCCGGGACGGGCGCGGGCACGGCGGCTCCCTGTGGTCCGGCGCGGAGTTAAGAAGGTTTCCTAACTTGGAGGAGAAAGTAAGGACTCTTAACGAACACGTCAAGACCCTGGGAGCGGCCGGTTCCGGGCCGCGGGTACGGAAGGGCGCCTCGGGGCGGCGCCGGTAGGGGCGCTTAGGGGGCGCTGAAGGCGGGGTGGGGCGTCAGGGGGCGGCGACGATGAAGCCGACGTTGCCGAACCCGATCTCGTCGCCGGGCCGCACGCGGGCCGGGCCGGTGAGGCGCCAGCCGTTCACCCGGGTGCCGTTCATCGACCCGAGGTCGGACACCATCCAGCCCTCGTCTGCCTGGTACAGCTCGGCGTGGAAGCGGGAGACCGTCAGGTCCGTCAGCACGAACTGGCAGGCGGGCGCGCGGCCGACCACGATCCGGGACGACCCGGCGGGCGGCAGCACGAAGCGCGGCAGCCGGGGGCCCCGCCACGCCGCCTCGATCCGCGCGGTCACCTGCGAGACGGTCGCCACCAGGCCGGTCAGCCGGCCGACGACGCGGCTGGTCGGCGGCAGGTCGTGCACGATGTCGTCGAGCTCGGCGCGGCTGCGCGCCTGCAGCACCTGGTCGACGCGGCGTTCGAACGTCTCGTGCGACATCCGGCCCTCGGACACGCGGTCGCTGAGGACGCGCAGCACCCGGTCCCGCTCGGTGTCGGACGCTCGCACCGGGTAAGAGGAGGGCTGACCGTCCATGGCTGTGAGTATCCAGTCCCCGTCGTCGGCTGTCCAGAAAGGCCGTCAGGTGGAGGGCGGGCGATCGCCCTCACCCGCCCTCCACCTTTTCGATGCCCCTGGGCCGCCGGAAGTTCGGGAACGTTCCGTGGATTTCCCGCGGCGCGTGCCGGCGGGAGCTCCGGTGCCGTGCCGGGTCAGCGGGACAGCAGGTCCCGCGCGATGTGGGTCACCTGGATCTCGTCGGTGCCGGCGTAGATCTGGAACGACTTGGCGTCGCGGGCCAGCTGCTCGACCCGGTACTCGCTCATGTAGCCGTTGCCGCCGAACAGCTGCACCGCCTCCTGCGCGACCTCGCTGGCGGCCTGCGCGGCGTACAGCTTCATCGCCGACGCCTCGGCGAGGGTCGGGGTGCGGCCGGAGCGCTGCATCTCCACGTGCCGGAACACCAGGTTCTGCACGTTGAGGCGGGCGACCTCCATCTTGGCGAGCTTGAGCTGGATGAGCTGGAAGTCGCCGATCCGCTGCCCCCACAGCTCGCGGGTCTTGGCGTACTCGACCGACAGCTTCAGGCATTCCTCGATGACGCCGAGGGCCATCGCGGCGACGCCGGCGCGCTCGGTGACGAAGTTCTGCTTGGCCGACTCTTTGCCGCCCTGCGAGCCGGACGACAGCAGCCGGTCGGCGCCGGCGCGCACGTCGTTGAGGAACAGCTCGCCGGTGGGGGAGGAGTGCAGGCCCATCTTGCGCAGGGGCTTGCTCTGCTCCAGGCCCTCCATGCCGCGGTCGAGCACGAAGGTGAGGATCTCGCGGTCGCGGGGGTCGCGGCCGTCGTCGAGCTTGCAGTAGAAGACGATCGTGTCGGCGTAGGGGCCGTTGGTGATGAAGGTCTTGCTGCCGTTGATGACGTACTCGTCGCCGGCCTTCTTGGCGGTGGCCTGCATGCCGCCGAACGCGTCGGACCCCGAGTTCGGCTCGGTGATGGCCCAGGCGCCGACCTTCTCCATGGTGAGCAGCGGCAGCGCCCAGCGCTCCTTCTGGTCGGGCGTGCCCCGCTTCATGATCGTCCCGGCGGCGAGGCCGAGGCCGACGCCCATCGCCGAGACCATGCCGGGGGCGACCTTGCACAGCTCGATGACCGGCAGCATCGTCATCGCCGCGTTGCCGCCGCTGTCGCCGTCCTTCTTCCCGGCGTCCTTCTCGCCGCCGCCCTCGCGCTCCTTGGCGATCCGGGCCTGGAAGGACGAGCGCGCCATCTCGTCCATCCCGAACGTCTTGTACAGGCTCCGGAGCAGGTCGTAGGGCGGCAGCTCGCCGGAGTCCAGGGCGTCCAGGTTCGGCCGGACCTCCGCGTCGATCCAGCCGCGCACGGCGTCCCGGATCATCAGGTCTTCCTCGGACCACTCGATCATGCTCAGCCTCGCCCTTTCCGGTTCCCGCAGGTTGCGGCACCATCCAAGCAGATCTGGCAAGCGAGCGCTTATTCGGGTAGCCGGACGACGTCGGCCAGCACGCCGCCGCCCGCGGTGAGCCGCTTGGGCGACGGGCTGTCGTACACGACCATCAACCGCGCGCCCTCCCCGTGCAGGCCGTCCAGGACGGCGAGGCCCTCGGGGTGGTCGTCGCCGTCGCCGTAGGGCACGTCGCCGAGGCGGGGCAGCTCCTCGGCGGGGACGACCTCGGGCGCGTCGACGTCCGCGATCCCCGGCCAGCGGTGCACCCGCACCGGGCCGTCCAGGTCCATGCTCGGGCCGGTGAGGATCAGCAGGTCGTCGCCCTGCGGGCACAGGTCGCGGATGCCGAGCCCGCCGAGGTCGAGGAAGTGCGTGCGGTACAGGGCCTTGCCGTCGCCGACCGGCAGCAGCCGCAGCCGGCGCGGGTCGTCGGGGTGGGTGTCGGGGCGGATCTCCAGCAGGACGGCCCAGCCGCGCAGGACCGGCCCGCGCAGCCCGATGTAGAGGCGGTCGCGGTGCGCGGCGATGCCCTCGATGTCGATGCCGTTGTCCTTGCTGGGGATCGACAGGAACGGCGCCAGGTGCGGGTCGTCCTCGAGCAGGTCGGTGACGGAGTCGCCGCGCAGGCCGAGCACGGCGGCGGTGCGGTCGCCGTCCTCGCGGACGACCTCGGGCAGCCCGTCCGCGCCGGCGGCCAGGGGGAGGCGGGCCAGCACGAAGCGGTTGTCCTCGCGGACCACCGACGCCAGCCGCTTGCGGGCCTTCGACCCGGACTGGCCCGGCTTGATCTTCTTGCGCTTGAGGCTGTGCGAGCCGATCGCCCACAGCCAGCCGTTGCTGCGCGCCAGGCCCTCGATGTCGGCCTCCTCGTCGGGGCCGGCGGGCAGGTCGACCAGGTCGGCGAGGGCGACGGTCGTGTGCCCCTCGTAGCCGGTGACGAGCCCGTCCGCGTCGAGCGTCGCGGTGAGCCGCTCGATGGTGGCGGTCTCGTCGCCTGCCACCCACAGGCAGCGGCCGTCCTGGCGGACGGCGGACAGGTTGGTGTGCGTCCCGGCTTCCCGGCTCTCGAGCCCGAAGCGCAGCTCGACCTGGCGTTCCACGATCATGAGCGGAATGTTCCCATAAAACGGGTGCCGCTCAGCGCCGCCGCGCCCGCGCCGCCGCGGCCGCTACCGGTCCCACAGGACGTGCAGGTGCGGCGGCTTGCGGAAGACCAGCCCGTGCGCGCGCGCCGGGCGGGACGGGTCGAGCCGCAGCCCGGGCAGTTCCAGCAGCGCGGCGACCGCCGTGCGGGCCTCCAGCCGGGCGAGGTGGGCGCCGAAGCAGAAGTGCGGCCCGTGCGCGAACGCCAGGTGCTCGCCGGCGTTGGCGCGCCGCACGTCGAACCGGTCGGGGTCGGGGAACGCGGCGGGGTCGCGGTTCGCGCCCGCGATCGACACCCGCACCAGGTCGCCCGCGCGCACCGTGACCTCGCCGAGGACGGTGTCGCGGGTGGCGTAGCGGTCGACGACCGAGGCCGACGGCTCCAGCCGCAGCGACTCCTCGATCGCGGCGGGCAGCAGCCCGGGATCGTCCAGGACCAGCCGCAGCTCGCCGGGATGCGAGAGCAGGTGCATGACGGTGTTGGCGATCATGCCCTCGGTGGTGTCGATGCCGCCGAACATCAGGATCGCCGCGTTCGCCACGACCTCGGCGGTGCTCAGGCCCGCCTCGTCCGCGGCGGCCTCGGCCAGCAGCGACCCGGGCGCGTCCGCGGTGATCGCCTTCTCGACCGCCGCGCGCAGCAGCGCGTACGCCTCGTCCGCGCGGGCGGGCGCGTCCCCGCCGGCGGTGATGGCGGAGACGGCCTCGACGAACGCCCCGTACCAGGACCGGACCGTCGCGGCGTCGACGCCCTCCAGGCCGAGCGCCTCGGTGACGACCGCGACGGCGAGCGGGCCGGCCAGCTCGCCGCGCAGCTCGGCGCGGCCGGCCGGCGCGAGCCCGCCGGTCAGCCGCGCCACCTCGGCCTCGACGAACGCGGTGAACCGCTCGCGGGTCCGCGCGGGCCGGAACGGCCGGGCGAAGGGGTCGCGGTGCCGGGTGTGGACGGGCCCGTCCAGCGACAGCATGCTCGGCCCGACGACCCGCGCGGTGGAGAAGCGCGGGTCGTCGACCGTGAACGCCGCCGCGTCCCGCATCACCCGCTGCGCCAGGTCGCGCGAGGTGACCAGCCAGCCGCCGAGGGCGGGCAGCCAGGACACGGGCTCGGCGGCGCGCAGGCGGGCCAGCAGGGGATGCGGGTCGTCCTCCAGGTCGGCCACCGTCGCGGTGGCGCCGACCGGGAAACGGGACGTCGGCTCGAAGGTCACCCGTCCAAGGATATTCCGCCCGATCGGCCCCGTAATAGATCTACTTTGTAAAGGCGCCGGGCGGTCATGCCGCCTCGGCCCGCTCCCGCCACCATTCCCGGCCGCGATCGGGCAGCGTGTAGATCGGGTCGTAGTACTCGTACTGCCGCGTCAGCGCGTCCGGGTCGGACAGTTCCAGCCCGGTGCGGTAGTTCTTCGTCCAGTAGGACACGCCGCGCTCGCGGTCGTAGTCCGACAGCTGGTGCACCCAGCGCTTGCCGACGTAGGGGACGTCGCACACGATGCGCGGGGTCGCGAAGCCGGGCAGGTACCCCATGATCGCGTGCTGCAGCTCCTGCGCCTCCCAGACCGCGAGCCGCCAGTGCTCGCTGCCCGGGATCATGTCGCACATGTAGAGGTAGTACGGCATGATGCCCGCCTCGTCGAGCAGCGCGAACGACAGGTCGAGCAGCGCGTCGGGGGAGTCGTTGACCCCGCGCAGCAGCACGCCCTGGTTGCGGACGTCGCGGATGCCGGTGTCGAGCATCGCCCGCGCCGCCCTCGCGACCAGCGGTGTCACCGACGAGGCGGCGTTGACGTGGGTGTGGATCGCGATCTGCGCGCCGCGCTCGTGCGCCTTGGCCGCCAGCCGCTCCATGCCGGCGCGGACCTCGTCCTGCAGCCAGTGCTGCGGCAGGCCCATGAGCGCCTTGCTGGCCAGCCGGATGTCGCGGATGTTGTCGATGTCCAGCAGCGCGCCGACGAACGACTCCAGCCGCGGCCAGGGCAGGTTCGCCACGTCGCCGCCGGACACCACGACGTCGCGGACGCCGGGCGTGCGGCGCAGGTAGTCGAGCATGGCCTCGTGCCGGTCCGGCGGCCGGATGGTGAACTTGTGCTTGTCGACGTTCGGCGTGGAGTTGCCGACCAGGTCCATCCGGGTGCAGTGCCCGCAGTACTGCGGGCAGGTCGGCAGCAGCTCGGCCAGCACCTTGGTGGGGTAGCGGTGGGTCAGCCCCTCGACGGCCCACATCTCCGCCTCGTGCAGCGAGTCGCGGGTGGCGTAGGGGTGCGACGGCCAGTCGGTGCGCCGGTCGCTGAACACCGGGAGCATGTACCGGCGCACCGGGTCGGCGTAGAACGCCTCGGTGGACGAGGCGTCCATCGTGTTGAGCATCTGCGGCGGCAGCAGCATCGACATCGTCGCCCGCTCTGCCTGGTCGCGCTCGAGGTCGGCGTAGAACGACTCGTCCAGCAGGTCGCCCATGACCGCGCGGAGCTGGCGGATGTTCTTCACGCAGTGCGCGCGCTGCCACTGCGCCGACTCCCACTCCGCGTCCGTGACGTCCTTCCAGCCGGGCAGCCGCCGCCAGTCGGGCTCCTCCAGCGGCCGGCGCCGGTAGGCGTAGGGCTGGCGCGCCGCGTCCCGGTGGGCCGCGCCGCCGCGGACGGCCGCGTCCGGGTCCGGATGCAGGGCAGTGGTCATCGTCGACCGCCTCCTCGCGTCACATCGATCGCATAAAAGTCTTGTATGGAGCCGACGTTACGGGAAGACTTCCACTGAAACCAGGGGTGCTCGGTATATCTTCCGGGGCATCACCATGGATCACACGGGACACGGACGTTGCGAAGGGGCGCGGGGATGAGCGGAGCCGGGACGGCGGCGGGGACGGCGGCCGGGACCGCGGTGGGCCTGCACCGGGTGCTGGAGCCCGCGGGCGTGCTGCCGCAGGCGGCGGCGCGGCTGGACACCGACCCGGCGATCCGCCCCGACGAGGTGCGCGTCCGGGTCGAGCGGCTCAACCTGGACGCCGCGTCCTACCGGCAGCTGCACACCGCGCACGGCGGCGACCCGGACGCGATCCGCGCCGAGGTGCTGCGGATCATCGGCGAGCGCGGCAAGATGCACAACCCGGTCACCGGGTCCGGCGGGATGCTCGTCGGCACCGTCGAGGAGGTCGGGCCGGACTCCCCGCTCGGGCTCGAGCCCGGCGACCGCGTCGCCACCCTCGTCTCGCTGACCCTGACCCCGCTCGCGATCACCGACGGCCTGGCCCGCTGGGACGGCCGGTCCGAGCAGGTCCCGGCCGACGGCCACGCGATCCTGTTCGCCCGCTCCATCGCCGCCGTCCTGCCCAGTGACCTGCCCGTGCCGGTCGCGCTGGCCGTCATGGACGTGTGCGGCGCGCCCGCGCTCACCGAGCGGGTCGTCGCGTCGCGCGAGCGTCCGGTCGTCGCGGTGCTGGGCGGCGCCGGCAAGAGCGGCTCGCTGTCGCTGGCCGCGGCGCGGCGCGCGGGCGCGTCCCGCACCATCGGGCTCGTCCCCACCGCGGAGGAGGAGGAACGGCTCGCCGCGACCGGCCTGGCCGACACCGTCGTGCGCGCCGACGCCCGCGACCCCGTCGCGGTCGCCGCGGCGATCGGCGAGCCCGCCGACGTGACCGTGGTGTGCGTGGACGTGCCGGGCTGCGAGCACGGCGCGATCCTCGCCACCGCGCCCGGCGGGACCGTGGTGTTCTTCTCGATGGCGACCTCGTTCTCCGCCGCCGCGCTCGGCGCCGAGGGCCTCGCCGCCGACGTCACCATGCTCATCGGCAACGGCTACGTCCCGGGCCACGCCGAGACCGCGCTCGGCCTGTTGCGGTCGGAACCGGCCCTTCTCCCGCTGTTCACCGCCCGGGCGGGAGCCGATTCGGCAGAATGATCGTCGAATCCCCCGTAAGCGGCGGGATCAGGTGATCATCGAGGGAGAGAGCATGGCGAGCGTCATCGGGGAACTGCACGGGCGCGATCCGAAGGAGCGGCAGACCCAGATCGTGGACGTGCTGGTCCAGGCGTTCGCGGACCTCATGGAGCGCAGCCCCGCCGAGTTCCGCCGCCGGTTCCGCAAGATGGCGTCCGACCCGTTCGCGTTCTACCGCGGCAGCGCCTGCCTGTTCTACGCCGACGTCCAGCACGACGACGACCCGTGGGCCGACGAGCGCACCAGCCGCGTGTGGATCCAGGGCGACCTGCACGCGCAGAACTTCGGCACCTACATGAACGACGACGGCGTGTTCGTGTTCGACGTCAACGACTTCGACGAGGCCTACGTCGGGCACTTCACCTGGGACGTCAAGCGGCTCGTCGCCAGCCTGGCGCTGCTGGCCTGGCAGAAGGCGATCTCCGACGCCGACATCCGGCGGCTCATCGAGACCTACGTGCGCGCCTACGTCGACCAGGTCCGGCAGTTCGCGGCGCACGCGGGCGACGAGAAGTTCGCGCTGACCCTCGACAACTCCGACGGCTACGTCCGCGACGTGCTGGTCGAGGCGATGGGCGGCACCCGGATCGGGCTGCTGGACGGCATGACGGTCGTGGACGGCCCCGACCGGCGGTTCCGCGACCGCGCCGGCGTCCGCCGCCTCGACGACGCCGAGCGCGCCAAGGTCGAGGCCGCCTACCAGGACTACCTGCGCACCATCCCGACCGAGAAGCGGTTCGGCAGCCTCACCTACGAGGTGAAGGACATCGTCGGCGCGTCCGGCTTCGGGATCGGCTCGGCGGGGCTGTCGGCCTACAACATCCTGGTGGAGGGCAACACGCAGGCGCTGGAGAACGACGTCATCCTGTCGATGAAGCAGGGCAACGTCGCCGCGCCGAGCCGGGTCGTCGACGACGCCCGCATCCGCGAGTACTTCCAGCACCACGGGCACCGCACGGCGGTGTCGCGGCGGGCGCTGCAGGCCAACACCGACCCGTGGCTCGGCTACACCCAGATCGACGGGGTCGGCTACGTGGTGCAGGAGCTGTCGCCCTACGAGGAGGACCTCGACTGGGGCGGCCTCACCGAGCCCGAGGACATGCTGTCGGTCCTGGACGACCTCGGCCGCGCCACCGCCAAGGTGCACTGCGTGTCCGACACCGACTCCGACCACACCCTGGTCGGCTTCCAGGTCGAGGACGCCATCAACGCGGTGATCGGCGCCGACGAGTCGGCGTTCGTGGAGGACATGGTCGCGTTCGGCACCGGCTACGCCGAGGTCGTCCGCCGTGACCACGAGTACTTCGTCGACGCCTTCAGGAACCACCTGATCCCCGGCCTGTAGCGGCCGCCGGTCCGGTCAGCCGGTCCCGCCGCCGGGTTCGCCGGTGCCGGGGCCGGTGCCGGGGCCGGTCGCGCGGACCAGGAGGAGGGCGATGTCGTCGTGGCCCTGCTGGTCGGCCAGCAGGGTCAGCACGCCGTCGGCGGTCGCGTCCAGCGACGTCGACTGCGAGGCGACCAGCGCGGACGCCAGCCGGGCGATGCCCTCGTCGACGTTGCGCAGCCGGCTCTCCACCAGCCCGTCGGTGTAGAACGCCAGGGTCGCGCCCGCCGGGATGACCGCGGAGACCTGCTCGTACTCGGGCGGGTGCGCCGGGTCCGACACCCCGAGCGGCAGCCCGTGCGGGACGGCGAAGTGCCGGGCCGTCCCGCCGGCGAGGGCCAGCAGCGGCGGCGGATGCCCGGCGCACGCCAGCTCGCACCGCATCGTCGCCGGGTCGCAGACCAGGCACAGGCAGGTGGCGAACTGCGCGGCGTCCAGGCCCTGCGCGATCGTGTCCAGCCGGGTCAGCACCTCGGCGGGCGGCAGCTCGCTGCCCGCCAGGGTGTGCGCGGCGATCCGCAGCTGGCCCATCGCGGCCGCCGCGGTCACGCCGTGCCCGACCGAGTCGCCGATCACGATGGCGACCCGGTCGTCCGGCAGCGCCACGACGTCGTACCAGTCGCCGCCGACGTCGCCGCCCGCCGGGACGTACCGGTGCGCGATCTCCAGGCCGGCGGGCGCGGCGACGCGGCCCGGCTTCAGCCCCGCCTGCAGCGCGGCCACCGTGCGGCGCTCACGCCGGTACAGGCACGCGTTGTCGACGCACGTCGCGGCGCGCGAGGCCAGCTCGGCGGCCAGCGCGGTGTCGGCGGGCGCGAACGGCAGCCGGCCGCGCTTGCGGCTGAACACCGCGAAGCCCAGCACCCGGCCCCGCGCCACCAGCGGCACAGCCAGCAGCGACACGTGGTCGAGCAGCCCGTCCACGGCCGGGCCGGCGCGGTGCACGATCGCGTCGGGGATGGCGTCGCTGCCGAACTCGACCATCCGCGCGGTGTTGACGCACCGGGCGTACGGGGTGTCGGGCGGGTAGACGATGACCTCGTTGACGGGGAAGTCGCGCGCCCAGGAGCCCGGGTCGTCCTCGGCGAAGGCGATCGCGAGCCGCCGGACCACCGCCGCGCCTCCCGCGGGCGGCGCGGGCCGCCCGTCGGCGAGCAGCGCCTCCAGGACGTAGATGGCGCCCGCGTCGGCGAACCGCGGCACCGTCACCCCGACGATCTCGGCGGCGGTGCGGTGCAGGTCCAGGGTGGAGCCGATCCGGCGGCCGGCCTCGTTCAGCAGCTCCAGCCCGCCCGCCCACGGCGGCGCGACGGTCAGCGCCACCAGCGTCCGGCCGGAACCGGCCGCCATCGGGTCGCACGAGACCTCCATCGTCGCGCCGGCGAGCGGCAGCGTCCCGCGCCACGGGCGCCCGGCCGCGGCCTGCTTGAGCGCGCCCGCCAGCGGCTCGGCGCAGGCCGGGCCGAGCAGGTCGGGCAGCAGCGCGCCCACGGCGGCGGGCGCCGGGCAGCCGAACAGGCGGGCGGCGCCGTCGCCGCAGGCGGTGACCGTGCCGTCCGGGGCCAGCAGGACGGTCACCGGGCCGGCGTGCGCTGCGAATGGCTCTGACATCGGTCCTTCACGGTCGGCTGCGTCAGGGTCGTCCCGGTGTGATTCGCGTTACGCTGAATCCCCCGCGGACGACGGCCCTCGGCTGAAAAGGGAGACGATGCATGGACTCCGAGTGGATCCCACCCGAGGTCGACGGTCAGAGGCCAAGCGTCGCACGGGTGTACGACTTCCTGCTCGGCGGAGGGCACAATTTCGCGTCCGATCGTGACCTCGCGACCGGGCTGCTGCGGATCGAGCCGCAGGCGCGGGAGTTGGCGCACGCGAACCGGGCGTTCCTGCGCCGCGCGGTCCGCGCGGCGGCGCGGGCCGGCGTCGACCAGTTCGTCGACATCGGGTCGGGGATCCCCACACAGGGCAACGTGCACGAGGTCGCACAGAGTGTCAACCCGGACGCACGCGTGGTGTACGTCGACAACGACGACGTGGCGGTCGCGCACAGCCGCTCGATCCTGGCGGGCAACGACCGCGCCACGGTCATCCAGGCGGACATGCGCCGGCCCGCGGAGATCCTGGAGCACGCGGAGCTGAACCGGCTCGTCGACCTGGCCAAGCCGGTGGCGTTCCTGCTCGTTGCGGCCCTGCACCTGGTGAAGGACGACGAGGACCCGGCCGGGATCGCCGCGGCGCTGCGCGACGCGGGCGCGCCCGGCAGCCACCTGGTGCTGTCCCACCTCACCCACGAGGCGCAGCCGGGCAAGACCGCAGCGATCGGCAAGCTGTACGACCGGGCGACGTCCCCGGCGGTGTCGCGGTCGCACGCGGAGATCCTGCGTTTCTTCGACGGCTGGGACCTGCTGGACCCGGGCCTGGTGTACGTGCCGCTGTGGCGTCCCGACGACGATGACGAGGTGAAGGACCCCGAGCGGTTCCTGGTGTTCGGCGGGGTGGGCCGCCGCCCCTGACCTGCGGGGACCGGCGCCGGACCGCGGCGGCCGGCCGGTAGTGTGCTGATCATGCAGGCCGCCGACGACCCGTTCGTGCGGGTGCGCGGCGCCCGCGAGCACAACCTGCGCGGCGTGGACGCCGCGATCCCGCGCGACGCGCTGGTGGCGTTCACCGGCGTGTCCGGGTCGGGCAAGTCGTCGCTGGCGTTCGGCACGCTGTACGCCGAGGCGCAGCGCCGCTATCTGGAGTCGGTCGCGCCGTACGCGCGGCGGCTGCTCCACCAGGTCGCGGCGCCCGCCGTCGACGAGGTGACGGGGCTGCCGCCGGCGGTGGCGCTGGAGCAGCGCCGCTCGGTGCCGTCGTCGCGGTCGTCGGTCGGCACGGTGACGACGCTGTCGAACTCGCTGCGGATGCTGATGTCGCGGGCGGGGGAGTACCCGCCGGGCGCGGAGCGGCTGGACTCGGACGCGTTCTCGCCGAACACCGCCGCCGGCGCGTGCCCGCACTGCCACGGCCTCGGCGAGGTCCACGAGGTCACCGAGGACTCGCTCGTCCCCGACCCGTCGCTGAGCATCCGCGACGGGGCCGTCGCGTCGTGGCCGGGCGCCTGGCAGGGCAAGAACCTGCGCGACATCCTCGACGCCCTCGGCTACGACATCGACCGGCCCTGGCGGGACCTGCCCCGCGAGCAGCGCGAGTGGATCCTGTTCACCGACGAGCAGCCGGTCGTGACCGTCCACCCGGTCCGGGAGGCGCACCGGATCCACCGCCCGTACCAGGGCACCTACTCCAGCGCCAAGCGGCTGGTGCTGCGCGCCTACGCCGACTCCAAGAGCGAGGCGCGCCGCCGCCGCGCCGAGTCGTTCCTGGTCGCGGCGGTGTGCCCGGTGTGCGGCGGGCGGCGGCTGCGGCCCGAGGCGCTCGCGGTCACCTTCGCCGGCCGCACCATCGCCGAGCTGGCCGCGCTGCCGCTGTCGGCGCTGGCGGGCGTGCTGCGCCCGAACCTCGCGGGGGACGGCCCCGCCGCCGTCCTCGCCCGCGACCTGACCGCCCGGATCGAGGTGCTGGAGGAACTCGGCCTGGGGTATCTCGCCACGTCCCGCCCGGCGCCGACGCTGTCGGCGGGGGAGCTGCAGCGGCTGCGGCTGGCGACGCAGCTGCGGTCCGGGCTGTTCGGCGTGGTGTACGTGCTGGACGAGCCGTCCGCCGGGCTGCACCCCGCCGACACCGAGGCGCTGATGACGGTGCTGGAGCGGCTGAAGGCGGCGGGCAACAGCCTGTTCGTCATCGAGCACGACATGGAGGTCGTGCGCCGCGCCGGGTGGGTCGTCGACGTCGGGCCCGGCGCGGGCGTGCACGGCGGCCGGGTGCTGCACAGCGGGCCCGTCGCCGGGCTGGGGGACGTCCCGGAGTCGGTGACGCGCCGGTTCCTGTTCGGGGAGCGGGCCCGGCCGCCGAGGGAGCCGCGCGCGCCGTCGGGGGCGCTGGAGCTGCGCGGCGTCACCCGCCACAACCTGCGCGGGCTGGACGCCGACGTCCCGCTCGGGGTGTTCACCGCGATCACCGGTGTGTCCGGGTCGGGGAAGTCGACGTTCGCGGACGTGCTCGCCGAGCACGCCGAGGCGAGCGGCGGCGTGCAGCGGGTGGTGCGGGTCGACCAGCGCCCGATCGGCCGCACGCCCCGCTCCAACCTGGCGACCTACACCGGCCTGTTCGACGCCGTCCGCAAACGGTTCGCCGCAACGGACGAGGCGAAGGCGCGCGGCTACGGCGCGGGCCGGTTCTCCTTCAACGTGCCGGAGGGCCGGTGCGAGAACTGCCAGGGCGAAGGCTACGTCTCGGTCGAGCTGCTGTTCCTGCCGTCGACCTACGCGGTGTGCGAGGTGTGCCACGGCGCCCGCTACAACCCCGAGACGCTGGAGGTCACCTGGCACGGCGCGAGCATCGCCGGCGTGCTGGCGATGACGGTCGAGGAGGCCGCCGGGTTCCTCGCCGAGGTCGCCCCGGCCGCCCGCGCCCTGGCGGCGCTGCGCGACGTCGGCCTCGGCTACCTGCGGCTCGGCCAACCGGCGACGGAGCTGTCGGGCGGCGAGGCGCAGCGCATCAAGCTCGCGACCGAGCTGCAGCGCGCCCGCCGCGGGCACGTCCTGTATCTGCTGGACGAGCCGACGACCGGCCTGCACCCGGCCGACACCGAGCTGCTGGACCGGCAGCTGCACGCGCTGGTGGACGGCGGCGCCACCGTCGTGGTCGTCGAGCACGACATGGACGTGGTCGCGTCCGCGGACCACGTCATCGACCTGGGGCCGGGCGGTGGCGGCGAGGGCGGCCGCGTCGTCGCCGAAGGGACGCCCGAGCGGGTGGCGGCCGCGCCCGGGAGCCGCACCGCCCCGTATCTGAAGGCGCGGCTGCGTATCTGAAGGCGCGGCTGCGCTGATCCGTGCGGGGCGGGTCGGTGGGGCGCGTCCCCGCCCGACCCCGGCGCGGCGGGACGGGCGGGGACGCACCGGCCGGCGGCCCCCTGCGGGTCGACCAGGGCGGCGGGCCCGCCGGGTCAGCGGGCGAACGCGATGGCCGTCCCGGCGCTGACGACGACCGCGATGACCACCAGGACCAGCGAGGTGCTGAGCGGGTCGCGGCGCCGCTCCAGCGCCTTCGGCTTGGACGTCGCGGCGCGGTTGACCGGGTGCGGCGAGGCCGACGGCTTCGGCCTCCTCGGCGGCGCGTGCGGAGCGGCCGGGACCGCGGGGGCCGCCGCGCGCGCCGGGTGCGGTGCGGGCGGCGGCGGGGTCGGCACCGGTTCGGGCGCGGGCGCCTCGGGGACGTGCACCGGCGGCGCGGCCTGGGGCGGCGGCTCCTCGGCCGGCGGCGCGGGTTCGGTCTCCGGCGGCGCGGGCGTCTCGGGCGGCGGGGCGTGCGTCTGCGGCGGGGCGGGCTGGGGCGGCGGCTCGGGGGTGGCGGCGGGCGGTTCCGCGCAGCCCGGCGCGCCCGGCCCGACGTTCACGTGGACCTGCCCGTCGATGCAGACGCTCACCCCGCCGCCGCCCTCCCCGGTGACCGTGACCGAGGACGACGGGTCGGGCGCCGGATCGGCGAGCGCGCAGGCCGGCAGCGCGAGGGCCCCGGCGAGCGCCCCGCCGATCGCGGCGGGGAGCAGCGGCAGCCGGCGCATGCTCAGCCACCTCCGGAGATGCGCCGCAGTTCGGCCGCCGCGCCGGTGTAGGCGTCGGGGTGGACGGCGAGGCCGCCGCGGAACACGTGCGCGATGTCGAACACCAGGTAGACGCCGGCGGCCAGCAGCCCGGCCATCATCGCGAGCGGGACCAGCGTCAGCCCGCGCGGCCGGGCGCCGGCGAACAGGGGCAGCAGCATGACGACGATCCCGGTGAGGACGGTGACGATCAGCAGCCCGGCGGGCGGGCTGGTCTTGGCGTCCATGGCCCGCTGGTGGCGGGCGGCGGAGATCTCGGTGAGGTGGTCCAGGACGCTGCCCTGGGCGTTCTGCAGCTCGTCGGTGCTCGCGTTGACCGCGATCACCTCGCGGCGCAGGCCGTCGAGCTTCGTCCATCCGGCGGCGCTGAGCCGGCCGTGGTCGCGCATCAGCCGCCATTCGGGGCCGCGGACGAGCTGCACGTAGTCGCGCAGCCCGGCCTGGACGCGCTGGGCGTCGGCGGGGGGCAGCCGGGAGGCGGCCCAGTACGCCTCGACGACCGCCTGGCTCTCGGCGTAGGTGTTGGAGCGGGCGGAGTCGGCCGAGGTCCACGGCACCACGATGGCGATGGCGAACGCGAGCAGGAACAGCGCCGACAGCATCGCCCCGGTGTGCGCGGTGGTGGGGCCGTCGGGATCGGGGTCGTCGACGCCGTGCCGCCCGCGCCGCACGAGCCGGCTCGCGAGGATCACGACGATGACGGCGCACACCGCGGCCGCAATATAAATGATCATGGCCCTCCAGGCGGAACCGGACTTGCGGCGGCCGGGGCCGGGTCCCCGCCCGCATGCGACTGTCGGTGATTCTAAGCTCACCAAGCGTGTCCGGTCCCTGGTTTCCCTTTGGTCGTCACCTGGGGGTGACGTGACCGGCCGGGGCGGGAAGCAAAGGCTGGCCCTGGACGGGCTTCCGTGCCGGGAGGGAGCGCGGTGGACGGAAGGGGAAGGAGTGATGGAGACGTGGGGCGTGCTCCCGTAACCGCAGGATCCGCTGTTAGTTCTTGCGATTTGTGGTTCGGATGCCGGAAGATCTCCGGTAGAGAACTCGCATAGAAGGACGATTGTCGGTAACCGGCCTGAGAGGGGCGGTAGCGTGAGGGGAGACGGCAATGGTGCCGCAGGGAAAGCTGGACCTCGATCCGCAGGTGGTGGCCGCCGCCCGGCGGCTCGCCGCCCGGGCCGCGGAACCGATCATCGAGATGGCCCGCTCCCACACCACCGTCTCGGTTGAGCGGGCGCTGCTGCGCCTCGCCGGGCTGACCGGCGCCGACGACGAGGGCCGGCCGTGGGCCAACCACCTCGCCGACGCCGTCCGCGACCAGGTCGGCCTCGAGCACGGTGTCGCGCTGCCGGTGTGGGACGCGCTGCTCGCCGGGCCGCACCGCACCCTCGGCGACCTCGCCCAGGCCGCCGCACGCGGGCGCGTGTCGTTCCGGCTGCCCGCCGGCACCGACGCCGCGCACGCCCGCGAGGCCGCGTCAGCCGCCGCCCGCACCGGCATCGCCCGCATCGACCGCCGCCGCGCCGAGCGCGACGCGCTGCTGGCCGAACTGCCCACCCCCGACGCCGCCGACCCGCCGCGCCCGCTCGTGTACCTCATCGTCGCGACCGGCGACATCTACGAGGACATCCCGCAGGCGCAGGCCGCCGCCCGCGAGGGCGCCGACGTCGTCGCGGTCATCCGCTCCACCGGGCAGTCGCTGCTGGACTTCGTCCCCGAGGGCGCCACCCGCGAGGGCTACGCCGGCACCTACGCCACCCAGGAGAACTTCCGGCTGATGCGCGCGGCGCTCGACGACGTCTCGCGCGAGCTCGGCCGCTACGTCCGGCTGACCAACTACGCCTCCGGGCTGTGCATGCCGGAGATCGCCACGCTCGCCGGGCTGGAGCGCCTGGACATGATGCTGAACGACTGCATGTACGGCATCATCTTCCGCGACATCAACCCCCGCCGCACCTTCATCGACCAGCGCTTCTCCCGGCAGATCCACGCCCGCGCCGGGATCGTCATCAACACCGGCGAGGACAACTACCTCACCACCGCCGACGCGGTCGACGCCGCGCACACCGTGATCGTCAGCCAGCTGCTCAACGAGCGGTTCGGGCACGAGGCGGGCCTCGCCGACGCCCAGCTCGGCCTCGGCCACGCCTTCGAGATCAACCCGGCGATCCCCGACTCGTTCCGGCTGGAGCTGGCGCACGCCCAGCTCGTCCGCGAGCTGTTCCCCGGCGCGCCGCTGAAGTACATGCCGCCGACCAAGCACATGACCGGCAACATCTTCGCCGGCTACCTGCTGGACGCGTTCTTCAACCTCGCCGGGGTGCTGACCGGGCAGTCGATCATCCTGATCGGGATGATGACCGAGGGCATCCACACCCCCTGGCTGTCGGACCGCGACCTGGCGCTGGAGAACGTCCGCTACGTCCGCGACGCCTGCGGCGCCCTCGCCGAGGACTTCATGCCGCGGCCCGACGGGATGATCGTCCAGCGGGCCAGGCAGGTGCTGTCGGAGTCGGTGGAGCTGCTGGAGCGCATCAACGACGACGGGCTGCTCACCGCGATCGCCGAGGGCACCTTCGGCGTCACCCGCCGCCCGCCCGACGGCGGCAAGGGACTGGACGGCGTCGTCGAACGCGCCGACGGCTACGTCAACCCCGCCATCGAGATCCTCGACACCGAGGACCCGCACGCCCACCGGACCGCGGCCGACGCCGCCGCGCAGGAGGTGCCCGCATGACCGTCGAGACGACCGGGGGGACGCAGGCCCCCGCCCAGCCCGCCGACACCCGCCAGGTGATCCGCCCCTACGGCGACACCACCGGCGACGGCATGGTCCAGATGTCGTTCACCCTGCCCGTCCCGGCGGGCAAGCGTGCCGACGCCGCCGCGCTGCAGCTGGCCGGGAAGATGGGCCTGGACCCGGCCAGCGTCGTGCACGCCAAGCCGATGGGCCCCGACTTCACCTTCTTCATCGTCTACGGGCGGGTCGGGCACCTCATCGACTACGCCTCGATCCCCGTCCCGGAGGAGCGCGCGTACCCGCTGCTGTCCTCGCAGGAGGTCAACCTCGCGATCCGGGGCGCGCTGAACCGGCGGCTCGTCGTCGTCGGGGCGTGCATCGGCACCGACGCCCACACCGTCGGCATCGACGCGATCCTCAACGTCAAGGGGTTCGCGGGGGAGAAGGGCCTGGAGTACTACCGGGAGATCCAGGTGGTGAACATGGGCGCCCAGGTCACCGTCGAGGAGCTCGTCGAGCGCGCCAAGGCCGAGGACGCCGACGCCGTGCTGGTCTCCCAGGTCGTCACGCAGAAGAACGCGCACCTGCACAACACCAAGCAGATGGCCGCCGCGTTCCACGCCGAGTACCCCACCGCCGTCGCCGCCGGCATGGGACGCCCGCTGCTGGTCGTCGGCGGGCCCCGGTTCGACACCGTCACCGAGGAGGACCTCGGCGTCGACCGGATCTTCGGCAAGGGCACCACGCCCGCCGAGGTCGCCAGCTACCTCGTCCACGCCCTGCTCCCGGGGCAGGCCGTCCAGGACGCCCGGCAGGCCGCCGACGACGAAGGAGAGGACGGACGATGAGCGACCCCCGCGAGGGCCTGACCGTCACCCACCGCCGCTACGTGCCCTACGCCCACGCCCACTACGCCGGCGACCTGGTCGACGGCGCCTACATGCTCGGCCTGTTCGGCGACGTCGCCACCGAGGTGTGCATCCGCACCGACGGCGACGAGGGCCTGTTCGCCTCCTACTCCGACGTGCAGTTCCGCGCGCCCGTCCGGGCCGGGGACGTGCTGGAGGCCAGCGCCGTCGTCACCCGCGTCGGCACCCGCAGCCGCACCCTGGACTTCGAGGCCCGGGTGGTGTGCCGGGGCCGTCCCGACAAGGGGGAGTCGTCCGCCGAGGTGCTGGCCGAGCCGATCGTCGCGGTCACCGCGACCGGCACGGTGGTCGTCCCCGCGCCCGGCGGCTGAGGCACGGGCCCGATCCCGCCCGCGGCGCAGGACGCCGCGGGCAAGATCGGCGCGTCCGGGACGGAATTGACAGGGGCCCGCGATCATGGGGCTGAGCTGGGAGAACAGAGAGTCGCCGCAGAACATGCGGCGGTTGACAAGGGCCGCGAAGCCGGTAGTTTTGCTGCAGTCCAGCACGGGACTCACCGATCGGCCGCCCGGGTCGTCACCGGGCACCGCGCCGCGGCGGGACCAGAGCGGGCCACACCGGTGGCCGACGCCCCCGCCCGAGCCAGTGCGGTGGTCCGGGCCGGTGTCCGGGCGGAGCCGCCCGATCGCGCGGGGGGTTGGACCCGGGAAGGGCCCGGACATCCAGTAGAAAACGGAGACCCGCTCTCACCGCCTGTGGGACGGCTCCGGCCCGATGGATGTCACGGGCCCTCTTCCGCGTCGGCCGCGACCCCTGGCCGCCGCGCCGTCCTCCCTGTCCGCCGTTTCCGCCGTTTCCGGCCGCGCCTCCCGCCGTCCGTATCGCCCCGCCCCCGGCCTCGAGCGCATACCGTTGCCGCATCGGCGGTAGCACCGAGACCGGGGCGTGGTCGCCCCGGCCGCCGCGGGCCGGTAGCGTTCCGGCGGACGGATCGAGCGAACGAGGGGTGGACGTTGGCCCAGGAGACCCTCCCGGACCGGCAGCCGGCCGGCGGACCGGCGGACGCCGGCGGCGGGCCCGGCGGCGCGGCCGGACGTCCCGGGCGCCTCGCCCGGCGCGGCCGGGCGCTGCGGCGCTTCCTGCGCACCGGCGGGCGCGCCGGATGGCCCCGCACCCTCGTGGTCCTGGTCGCGGGCGGCGCCCTGTGCCTGGCCTTCCCGCCGTTCGACCTCACCCCGCTCGGGCCCGTCGCCGTCGCCGCGTTCACCCTCGCGCTGCGCGGCCAGGCGGCCCGCACCGGCGCCTGGCTCGGCTTCCTCGGTGGCGCCGCGTTCTTCCTGCCGACCCTGGACGGCCTGATCCCGGTCGGCCCCGACGCCTGGGCCGCGCTCAGCCTGGTCCAGGCCCTGTACTTCATCCCCATGGGCGCCGCCATCGCGCTGGTCACCCGGCTGCCGGGCTGGCCGGTGTGGACGGCGGCGCTGTGGGTCGCCCAGGAGGCGCTGCGGGGCCGCGAGCCGTTCGGCGGGTTCCCGTGGGCGCGGCTGGCCTTCAGCCAGACCGCCACGCCCCTGACCCCCTACGCCTCGGTCGGCGGGGCGCCGCTGGTCACCTTCCTGACCGCCCTGCTCGGGGGCCTGCTCGCCGCCGCGGCCGTCGCCGCGTGGCGGCTCCGCCCGTCCCGCCCGGGTCCCGAGAGCGATACCGATGGCGGCGGCACGGCGGCCAAGCCTCGCAGGGGGCGCGCGGCCGTCTCGGGCGCCCTGGCCCTGGTGGTGGCCGGCGCGGTCACGGGCGCGGGCCTTCTCATCCCGACCCCCACCGACGGCCCGCACGTCACGGTCGCGGTCATCCAGGGCAACGTGCCCCGCCTGGGCCTGGACTTCCTCGGCCAGCGCAAGGCCGTCCTGAACAACCACGTCAACGCCACCCACCGGCTGGCCGCCGAGATCCGCGCCGGCGAGGTCGCCCGGCCGCAGCTGGTGGTCTGGCCGGAGAACTCCAGCGACCTGGACCCCTACACCGAGCCCGACGCCTACCGGGCCATCGACGGCGCCGTGAAGGACGTCGGCGTCCCGGTCCTGGTCGGCGCCCTCACCGACACCCCCGACCGCAAGAAGGTCGAGAACCGCGGGATCGTCTGGGACCCGGTGACCGGGCCCGGCGACTACTACGTCAAGCGGCACCCCGTCCCGTTCGGCGAGTACCTGCCGTACCGGGACGTCCTCACCAAGATCATCAAGCGGTTCGAGCTGATCCCCCGGGACTTCGCCAAGGGCACCCGGTCCGGGGTCATGCGGCTCGGGCCCGTCGACATCGGCGACGTGATCTGCTTCGAGGTCGCCTACGACCGGGAGGTCCGCGACGTCGCCCGCGGCCGGATCCTCGTCGTCCAGACCAACAACGCCACCTACGGCCGCACCAGCCTGCCGCCCCAGCAGATCGCCATGTCGAGGCTGCGCGCGGTCGAACATGGCCGTACGATCTTGGTTGCCGCGACGAGCGGGATCAGCGCGATCGTCGCCCCGGACGGCCGGATGATCGACCGGTCCCGCGAGTTCGTGCCCGACATCCAGGTCGCGAGCGTCCCCGAGCGCACCGAGCGCACCCTGGCGGACCGGCTCGGCGAGTGGCCGGAATGGGTGCTGGTCGCGGTGGGTATCGGAGCGCTGTGCGCCGCGGCATGGACGACGGCCAGGAAGAACGAGGAGAATTGACGCCGATGGAGATCCCAGCCGACCTCGGCAGGGTGCTCGTGATCATCCCGACCTACAACGAGCGGGAGAACATCGAGCGCATCACCGGCCGGGTGCGCAAGGTCGTGCCGTCGGTGGACGTGCTGGTCGTGGACGACGCGAGCCCGGACGGCACCGGCGAGGTCGCCGACGCCCTCGCCGCCGCGGACGACCAGGTGAAGGTCCTGCACCGCACCGGCAAGGAGGGCCTCGGCCCCGCCTACATCGCCGGGTTCCGGTGGGCCGCCGAGCAGGGCTACGACGTCATGGTCGAGATGGACGCCGACGGCTCCCACCAGCCGGAGGAGCTGCCCCGGCTGCTGGCCGCGCTGGAGGACGCCGACCTGGTCATCGGCGCCCGCTGGGTGCCCGGCGGCAAGGTCGAGAACTGGCCGAAGCGCCGCGAGGCGCTGTCGCGCGGCGCCAACACCTACGCCCGGCTGATGCTGCGCATCCCGCTGCACGACGCCACCGGCGGCTACCGCGCGTTCCGCGCCGCGACGCTGGACAAGATCGGCCTGGACGGGGTCGACTCGCGCGGCTACTGCTTCCAGATCGACCTCGCGCTGCGCGCGCTGCACAAGGGGCTGCGCGTCGTCGAGGTGCCGATCACCTTCGTCGAGCGGGTGCACGGCACCAGCAAGATGAGCCGGGACGTGATGATGGAGGCGGCGCTGCGCATCACCCAGTGGGGGATGGCCGAGCGCACGGGCAAGGGCGACCGGTCCGGCTGATCCGCCCCCGCGGCACCGGGAGCCCGGCGCCACCGGGAGCCCGGCGGCGCCGGGGGAAACGTTCGGGGGCGTCCTGGCGTTGACACCGGTACAGGCTTACCGCAACCCGAAAATGGAGCCATGCTGCCGCTCGCACTGGTCCTGGCGTTCCTGCTGATACCGGTCGTGGAGATCGTCCTGCTCGTCCAGGTCGGCGAGGTGATCGGCCTGTGGCCGACGCTGGCGCTGCTGGCGGCCGAGACCCTGCTGGGCGGCTGGATCGTCCGCCGGGAGGGCCGCCGGGCCTGGCGCGTCCTGCAGGACACGCTGCGCCGCGGTGCCGCGCCCGACCGGGAACTCGGCGACGCCGCCCTGGTCATGGCCGGCGGCGTGCTGCTGCTGATCCCCGGCCTCATCACCGACGTCCTCGGCCTGCTGTTCGTGCTGCCGTTCACCCGGTCGCTCGTGCGCCGCGTCGTGTCCCGGTACACCGCCCGGCGGATGCGCCTGGCCGGGGACCGCGCGTCGATGACCTACCCGCCCGGCCCCGGCGGCCCGGGAGGGCCCGGGTTCGGGCCGTTCGGCCGTTTCGACCCGTTCGATCCGGGGGCGGACGGCCGCGACCCGGACACCCCGCGCGGCCCGGTCGTGCGCGGCGAGGTCGTCGAGGAGGACGACCACCCGTCCCGCACCTGACCCGCCCGGCCCGGCCCCACAGGGCCCGACAAGCACACATACGAAGAGGCCCGCACCGGAAGGTGCGGGCCTCTTCGCCGTCGTCAGACGGTCATGCCGATCTCCTGCGCCCCGCCCGCAGGATCTCCAGCCGCTCGGCGAGGACCTCCTCCAGGTCCTCCACGGTTCTGCGCTCCATGAGCATGTCCCAGTGGGTGCGCGGCGGCTTCCCCTTCTTGGCTTGGGGCAGCTCCCCGTCGACCCGCAGGGCCGTGGCGCCGCAGCTGCGGCATTCCCAGGTCATCGGCACCTCGGCCTCGGCTGCGAGCGTCACGGTGAACCGGTGGCCCTTCGTACAGGTGTAGTCCACCTCTTGCCGAGGGGCCAGATCGGTGTTGCGATCGTTCTCGTAGCTCGTCGCTCCGAGTCGGGTGCCGCGAAGTGCGCGCTCGGCCATCGTCACGTGCCTCCCAGACGGCTTGCGGTCTTGCCCTGACCAACGCTGGACACCATCACAAGATTCCCGGATCATGCGGCGTCCAACCCTGCTCTTTGCGGCCGTACCGGGCCGCCCGCGCCGATCGTCCGGCGGGCCGCGCCGGCGCGTGCTCGGGCGCCGGCCGTCAGGACCCGACGCGGTCGGTGCTGTCGATGACGTGGTCGACGAATCCGTACTCGCGGGCCTGCTCGGCGGTGAACCAGCGGTCCCGGTCCCCGTCGGCCTCGATCCGCTCCAGCGGCTGGCCGGTGTGGAAGGCGGTGCGCTCGGCGAGCGTCCGCTTCAGGTACAGCGACTGCTCGGCCTGGATCTTGATGTCGGACGCGGTGCCGCCGATCCCGCCGTGCGGCTGGTGCATCATCACCCGCGCGTGCCGCAGCGCGTACCGCTTGCCCGCCGTGCCCGCGCACAGCAGCGTCTGCCCCATCGAGGCCGCCATGCCCAGCGCGACCGTCGACACGTCGTTCGGGACGAACTGCATCATGTCGTAGACCGCCATCCCGGCGTCGACGACCCCGCCGGGGGAGTTGATGTAGATGGTGATGTCGCGCCGCGCGTCCTGCGCGGCGAGCAGCAGCAGCTGCGCGTTGACCCGGTTGGCGACCTGGTCGTCGATCTCCGTGCCGAGGAACACGATCCGCTGCGCCAGCAGCCGCTCGTACAGCTGCGCCTCCGCGAGCGGCGGCGCCTCGGCCACCTTCGCCGTCGTCCGCGGCGCGAAGGTCTCCGCCCGCCCTCCGTGGCGGTCGTGCTCCGGTCGTTCGAACATGCACCCTCCTCTGTTATGTACAGAACGTACACTCTGTACAGCTCGAGAAGCTACAGAAGCGCGCCGGGAGGGGCCAGGGGAGTTCGCTATACGATGAACAGCGTGGAAAAGCCGGTGACGGAGGCACGCAAGGAGTTCGCCGACCTGGTGAACCGGGTCGCCTACACGGGGGAGCGCGTGGCGCTGACCCGCCGTGGGAAGGTGATGGCCGCCCTCGTGTCCGCGGAGGACCTGGAGCTGCTGGAGAGCCTGCGCGCCGGGCGCCTGGACCTCACCCAGACCGGGCCCGCCGCGTCCCAGCAGCCCGATCGGCCGCAGCACGCGCCGCTGCGGATCGCCGCGGAGTACCGCCCCGGCGGGCCGCCGCGCCCCCCGGGCTTCGGCCGCTGAGGCGCCACCCGCCGCGCGGCCGCCGGGCTCAGGACGCCGGGGTGGGGCGAGGCCACAGGTCGCGGGACGCCATCACGTGGCGCAGGGCGACCAGGTCGTCGGTCATGATGCCGTCGATGCCGATGTCGAGGAGCCGGTTCATCGCGGCGGGGTCGTTGACCGTCCAGGCGTGCACCTTCAGGCCGAGCCGGTGCGCCTCCTCGATGAACGCCTCGGTGACGAACGGGACGGGCCCGAGACCGTAGGGGACCTGGGCGCAGGCCACGCCGGTCGACGCGAGGCGGACGAGCTTGGCGGTCGGGCCGCCGTAGGACCGGGCGCGCAGCGCCATCAGCCCGCGCGGCCCCAGCGCCATGCACACGTCCTCGGCGTCGAACAGCGGCAGGCGCGCCCGCATCTGCGCGAGCCGGCGGGTGGAGAACGAGGTGATGCACACCCGGTCCCACGCGCCGGTGCGGTGCAGGACCTCGGCGAGCGGGCCGATGACCGGGGCGTCCTTGAGGTCGATGTTGACGCGCGCGTCCGGCCACGCCGTCAGGACGTCCTCGAGGCGGGGGATGGGCTCGGTGCCCCGGATGCGGGCCTTGGCGACCTCGGCGTAGGGGAGCCGCGCGATCGCTCCCGTCCGGTCGGTCACCCGGTCGAGGGTGCGGTCGTGGAAGGCGACGACGACGCCGTCCGCGGTGGCGTGGGCGTCGGTCTCCAGGTAGCGGTAGCCGAGGTCGATCGCGCGCTGGAAGGCGGCCATCGAGTTCTCCGGCCGGCCGCTCGCGCCGCCGCGGTGGGCGAACGGGATCGGGCCCGGGTGGTCGAGGAAGGCGTACGAGCGGGGCACCCGTCCGATTATGGCCGACGCCCGCGCCCAGCCTGACCTTACTATGTAAAGGCGCCGGGCTCGTGCCGTCACTGCTAACGTCGCCTCCCCAGACGATCAGCAGGAGGAGCAGCCCCATGGCCGACGTGAACGAGTACCGGGCGACGTTCGAGCTGGTGGACGTGGACGGCGACGGGTACATCTCCACGGCCGAGCTGAAGAACCTGATGTCCAGGCTCGGGCAGGGCATCACCGAGACGCGGGCCGTGGAGGTCGTCGTCGCGGCCGACGCCAACCACGACGGCAAGATCTCGCTGGAGGAGTTCGCGGCGCTGATGGAGCAGACCGCGTAACCCGGCGCGATCGGGCAGGCCCGGCCGCACGCCTTCGGGCGCGGCCGGGCCTTTCGTCGTGCGTGGGATGCGTCAGCCGCGGGGCGAGGTGGCGGCGAGGGTGGCGTCCCAGCCGTTCTCGAGGAGGTCGAAGGCGCGCTCGACGGCCTCGCGGGGGTCGGCGCTGCCCCGGGCGAGGGCGGAGGTCTCCAGCGCGAAGTGGGCGAGGGCGGCGCAGGCGGGGTCGTCCTCGGGGCGGCCGGCGTCCTCGGCGATGGCGCGGGCGAGCGCGGTCTCGTGGCGCATCCACATGCGGTGCGCGTAGTCGCGCAAGGCCTGGTGGCTGTCGACGAGGCGGGTGAAGTCGGCGGTGGCCCGGCCGGGGTCGACGAACTTGCGGCGCAGGATGTGCTCGCGCAGCGCGGCCGCCGCCGAGGTGCCGGCGGGACGGTCGCGGACGGCGGCGACGAGGGCGGCCTCGACGTCGGCGTCCAGGTCGAACACCAGCGCCTCCTTGCTGGGGAAGTGCTTGAACAGCGTGGTGGTGGAGACGTCGGCGGCCTCGGCGACGTCCTTGATGCCGACGTTGTCGTAGCCGTGCTCGAGGAACAGCCGCAGGGCGGCGTCGGCGAGCGCCTTGCGGGTGGCGGCCTTCTTGCGTTCCCGGCGGCCCATCGTCTCCGTCATGCCGCCATCCTAGCCGCTCGGTTGCCTCGATTGAAAAGTTGACTCGTTGCACTTTTGTATCGAGTGTGCTTTTGTGGAGGGGCCGGGCCCGGCGGCGACGCCCCGATGAGCCCGGCGCCCCCTCCGTTCCCGCACGAGTGAGGTGATCAGCCATGTCCGCACCCGATCCGTCCCCGTCCCCGCCGGCGCCCCGCGCCATCCGGTGGGCCCTGCTGGGCGTGATGCTCGCGATGCTGCTGTCGATGCTGGACAACATGGTGGTCGGCACCGCCATGCCGACGATCGTCCGCGACCTCGGCGGCCTGGAGCACATCTCCTGGGTCGTCACCGCGTACACGCTGGCCACCGCCGCGTCCACGCCCGTCTGGGGCAAGTTCGGCGACCTGTTCGGCCGCAAGAACGTCTACCTGCTGGCGGTCGCGGTGTTCGTGGCCGGGTCGGCGCTGTCGGGCGCCGCGCAGTCGATGCTCCAGCTGATCCTGTTCCGCGCCGTGCAGGGGATCGGCGCGGGCGGCATCGCCGCCCTGGCGTTCGCGCTCATCGGGTCGCTGGTGCCGCCCCGCGAGCGGGGCCGCTACCAGGGGATGACCGCGTCGGTGATGGCCGTCGGCACGATCGGCGGGCCGCTGGTCGGCGGGTTCATCACCGGCCACGCCGGCTGGCGCTGGGCGTTCTACGTCAACCTGCCGCTCGGCGCGCTCGCGCTGGTGTGGTGCTGGTTCATGCTGCGGCTGCCGGCGTCGCGCGGCAAGGCCCGCATCGACTGGGCGGGCATCACGCTGATGACGGCGGTGATCTCGGCGCTGGTCCTGGCGACGACCTGGGCGGGCAGCACGCACCCGTGGGGATCGTGGCAGGTCCTGGGCCTGTTCGGGGTCGCCGTGGCGGGCGTCGCGGCGTTCGTGGCGGTGGAGCGCCGGGTCGCCGAGCCGGTGCTGCCCCTGCGGATCTTCACCGGGCACCGCAACTTCCCGCTGATGTCGGTGCTGATGCTCGTGTCGGGCGTGACGATGTTCGGGTGCGCGCTGTACCTGCCGCTGTTCCAGCAGACCGTCCAGGGCGCGTCTGCCTCGGACTCCGGGCTGCTGCTCCTGCCGATGATGGCGCCGGTGGTGCTGGTGTCGCAGATCGGCGGGCGGGTGATGTCGGCGACCGGCCGGTACAAGCTCTTCCCGGTGCTCGGCACGGCGTCCATGACCGCGGGGCTGCTCCTGCTGTCGACGATGGACGCCTCGACGCCCCGCGCGCTGACCGGCTGCTACATGGCGCTGGTGGGCGTGGGGATGGGCTTCCTGACGCAGATGGTCACCACGATCGCGCAGAACAGCGTCGAGATGCGGGACATGGGGGCCGGGTCGGCGGCGATCACCCTGTTCCGGACGATCGGCGGGTCGGTGGGGGTGGCGGTGTTCGGGTCGCTGTTCAACCGGGCCGTCCACGGTGGCCTTCCCGCGGACGGCTCCGGCGCGGTGCACGCGGCGGCCCTGCCGCGGGCCGCCCGGGAGGCCTATCTGCACGCGTTCGTCACCGGGACGCACCAGATCTTCCTGGTCGGGGCGGTCGTGTGCGCGGTCTCGCTGGCGGCGGCGCTGCTGGTGAAGGAGGTCCCGCTGCGCGGCAAGGCCGAGCCCCCGTCCGGCCAGGCGAAGCCGGGGTCCGAGTCCGAGGTGGGGGCGGCTCCCGAGCCGACGTCGGCGAGCTGAGCGAAGCGGGTCCCCGGCCGCTCGGGCGGCCGGGGACCGTGCCGTGCGGGCGGTTCAGCGGAGGCGGCGCAGTTTGAGGGCGTTGTCGGTGCGGGTGATGGTGCTCCCGTCCGGGGCGGTCTGGACGCGCTCGTGCTCGCCGCTGTGCAGCACCTCCCACGCGTCCTGCGGGAGGCGCAGGGATTCCAGCACCTCGTCGGGGGTGGGCAGGTGCATGTCGTGGTGGTCGTGCCCGTCGGCGTGGTCGTGGCCCTGCTGCTCCCAGGGCGGCGGTCCGGCGTGGCCGACGATCAGCAGGGTGCCGCCGGGCGCGACGGCCGCGGCGGCGGACCGCAGGATCTCCTCGCGGGGCATCTCCCGGGGCGAGTGCAAGAAGTGCGCGGACACCAGGTCGAACTCGCCCTTGGGGAAAGACACGGCGAGGTCGTGGTGCTGCCAGTCGACGCGGTCGGCGACTCCGGCGTCGGCGGCGTGCCGGGCGCCGCGTTCGAGGGCGACGCGGGAGATGTCGACCGCGGTGACGCGCCAGCCGCGGCGGGCGAGCCAGACGGCGTCGGCGCCCTCGCCGGCGCCGAGGTCGAGGGCGGTGCCGGGCGGCAGGTCGGCGGTCTCGCGGACCAGGACGGTGTTGGGGTCGCCGCTCCAGATCCGCTCGCTCTCGGAGTAGCGGTCGTCCCAGAACTGCTCGGCGGTGGTGCCGTCGTCGTCGCTCATCGTGCGTCCTCGGGGAGGTGTGGTGGCCTGTTCCGGTGCCATGCTCGTTCCCCGGACCGGATTCGGCGAACTCTTTTGCCGTTTCCGCAAAAGCCGCGGGGCCAGCAGCACGGGTGCGGCGAGGACGGCCGGGGCCGCGGCGACCGCGAAGCACGCGGGCAGCGGCAGCGCGTCCAGGCAGGCGCCGATGGCCCCCGTCCCGGCGGACGAGCCGAGGTTCACGGCGGTGTTGACCCAGGCGCTCGCGCGGACGCGGTCGCGGGGCGCGGCGTCGGCGTCCGCCATCAGGTAGGAGGTGGTCAGCGACGGCCCGACGAACGCGCCGGCGGTGAACATCGCGGCGGCGAGGACGGCGACGCCCGGGGCGAGGCCCGCCGCCGCGACCGCGGTCCCCAGCGCGCCGGCGAGGACGGCCAGCCGCACGCGCATGGAGGGCCGCCAAGCGACGGCGCCGTATCCGAGGCCGCCGAGGGCGCTGCCGGCCGACATCGCCGCCATCACCCAGGCGCCGCCGGTGGCGTGGTGGTGGTGCCGGGCGGACGCGACGGCCAGCAGTTCCATGCAGCCGAGGGCGGCGCCGGTCGCGGCCGCCGCGGTGACGGGCGCGAACTGCAGCGCCCGGCCGCTCCGGAGCGGGCGGTGCCCGAGCGGGCGCGGGCGGACGGCGGGGGAGGTGACCAGCCCCAGTGTCCCGGCGGCGACGAGGCCGGCGCTGGTGGCGACGCCGAGGGACGGCGTCGCCACCGCGGTCGCGAGGCCGGCCAGGAGCGGGCCGGTGATGAACAGCAGTTCCTCGGCGACGGCGTCGAGGCTGTAGGCGCGCTGCTGGAGCGCTTCGCCGGCGGCGAGGTCGTTCCACAGGGCCCGCATCACCGGGCCGAGCGGGGGGGCGGTCGCGCCCGCCGCGGCGATGAGGACCACGAGCAGCGCGATGGGCGCGCCGGGACGCCAGGTGGCGGCGGCGAGGCCGAGGAGCGCCAGGGCGTAGGCGCCCGACATCGGCGGCAGGGCGGCGCGGGGGCCGTGCCGGTCGATGAGGCGGGCGCGCAGCGGCGACAGCACGGAGATGGTCAGGCCCAGTGCCGCCATCAGCGCGCCCGCGGTGGTGTAGGAGCCGGTGGAGGCGGTCAGCGCGAAGGTGAGGGAGAGGAAGACCGTGCCGTAGGACAGGCGGCCGAGCAGCGCCGCGCCGAAGGTGCGGGCGGCGTGCGGGGCGCGCAGGACGGCCGCATAGGAGGGTGCCATGAGCGTGTTCCTCGAAACGGGTCCGCGGGGGGGGGGAGAGGACGTGCGTGGACGCCGGAATGCGCGGGCCGCCCTGGGGCGGGCGGTCAGCGCGGCGCTCTACGCACGGAGGAACAGCACGGCATGATCATAACCCGGTGGTGCGGGTCAGGACGACCATTCGCGGCGGCGGGCCTCGGCGAGGGCGATGGCGGTGGCGACCGCGACGTTGAGGGAGCCGACGCGTCCGATCTGGGGGATGTAGGCGACGGCGTCGGCGGCGGCCAGCAGGGCGGGGGAGCAGCCGTGGTCCTCGCCGCCGACGGCCAGGCACACGTCGCCGTCCAGGGGCGCCTCGTGCAGCGGGACGGCGTCGCCGGTCAGCTCGATCGCGACGATGCGCAGGCCCTCCTCGCGGATCGCGGCGGCCGCCTTGGCGGGGGTGCCGGCGTGCTCCCAGGGGACGAGGCGTTCGGTGCCGAGCGCGGTCTTGGCGACGTTGCGCTGGTCGGGGGGCGTGGCGTTGCCGGCGAGCCAGAGCCGTTCGACGCCGAACACGGCGGCGCTGCGGATGATCGAGCCCATGTTGAACGGCTGGGTGACCGACTCGACCAGGAGGCCGAGGCGGCCTTCGGTGCGGCGCCGCCAATCGCGGTTGAGGCGCTTGACGTCGGTGGGACGCAGCTGCCTGCGGGCGGGCGCGGAGTCGGTGCTGCTCATCGGGTGTGGCCTTCCGTGCGGGACGCGACGCGCAGGACGCGGTAGGCGGAGCGCGAGGCGATCCGCTCGGTGGGGAAGCCCTGGTCGTTCAGCCAGCGCTGGAGGGAGTCGGAGCCGAGGTGCTTCTGCACGACCAGGTGGGCGAGGCCGCCGGGGGACAGGCGGGGCAGCCAGGCCAGCAGCAGGTCGTGCAGGGCGGCCTTGCCGATCCGGATCGGCGGGTTGGACCAGATCGCGGCGAAGCGCAGGCCGGGGTCGACCTCGTCCGCCAACTTGAACCTTACATTGTCAAGGCCGGCGATGGTGGCATTCGAATCAGCGAGCTCCAACGCTCGCTGATTCACATCCACACCCCACACGCTCGCCTGCGGCGAGCGGCTTGCCAAGGTGAGCGCGATCGGTCCGTACCCGCAGCCGAGGTCGAGCAGGTCGCCGTCCTGCGGCGGCGCGGGGACGGTCTCCAGCAGGACGCGGGTGCCGGCGTCGACGCGGTCGGGGGAGAACACGCCGCTGTCGGTCTCCAGCCGCAGGTGCAGGTCCGGCAGGACCAGGTCCACGGTGCGGCGGCGGCTCGCGGCGCCGGGCCGCTCGGCGAAGTAGTGTTCCCCCACGTCGGCCGACCGTATCAGCGTTCGGGACGTCCCCGCGCCGCCGTGAGCCGGGCGGGGCCGGGCGGTCAGGGCAGGCGGGAGAACCAGACGAGGGACGCCCCGCCGGCCGCCAGCGCGAACAGCAGCGCGATGCCGGTGTAGCGGGCGGCGACGTCGCGGTGCTCGGTCTTGAACCCCAGGGAGCTGCCGATGTTGGCGTACACGTCGCGCAGCTGGCCGGCGTCGGCGGCCTCGTAGGCCTTGCCCTGGGTGCTGGTGGCGAGGGTCTTCAGCGCCTCCTTGTTGACCGAGACGCTGGTGGTCTCGCCCTCGATGTCGACGGTGCCGTACGGCGTGCCGAACGCGATCGTCGACACCGGGACGTGCGCGGCGCGGCTGGCGTCGATGGCCTCCTGCACGGACCGGCCGGTGGTGTTGTCCCCGTCGGACAGCAGCACGATGTGCGCGGGCGGCGGGTCGTGCGCGGCCTGGGTGTCGAAGGTACGGATGGCCTGCAGGGAGGTGAACACCGCCTCGCCGATCGCGGTGCGCTTGGCGAGGCTGAGCTGGTCGAGGGAGGCGATCGCGGTGTCGCGGTCGGCGGACGGCGCGGCGATCAGGTTGGCGTTGCCGGCGAAGGAGACGACGCCGACGTTGAAGCGGGACGGCAGCTCGCGGATGAACTTCTTGGCGGCGGCCTTGGCGGCCTCCATCCGGTTCGGCGGGACGTCCTGGGCCATCATCGACAGCGACACGTCGACGGCGACCATGATGGTGGCGCGGTCGCGGGGCACCTTGACGGAGCTGGCGGGGCGGGCGAACCCGATCATCATCAGCACGATCATGATGAGGAACAGCGCGGCGGCGACGTGCCGGCGCCAGCCCGGCCGTTTCGGGGCGACCTGGGAGAGCAGCGCGAGGTTGGTGAAGCGGACCGCGTAGTTGCGGCGGCGCATCTGCAGCACGACGTACAGGCCGGCGAGGATCGGCGCGAGGGCCAGCAGCCAGAGGCGGTCGGGCGACAGGAAGGTCATGGGCGCACTCCCGCGGTGGAGACGGCGCGGCCGGCGGCGCGGCGCTGGCGGACGGCGAAGCGGGCGACGTCGGCGATCCAGTCGCGGTCGGTGCGCAGGACGAGGTGGTGGGCGCCGCAGCGGCGCAGGGCGGCGCGGGTGCCGGCGCGCTGGGCGGCGGCGGCCTGGGCGTAGCGCTCGCGGGTGCGGCGGCTGAGGACGATCTCCTGGACGGCGCCGGTCTCGGGGTCGGTCATCTCGACGAGGCCGACGTCGGGGAGGTCGAGTTCGCGGGGGTCGATGACCTCGACGGCGAGGACCTGGTGGCGGGCGGCGAGGCGGCGCAGGGGGCTCTCCCATGCGGGTTGCGCGTCGGGGCCGGTGGCGGGGTCGGCGCCGGGGGGCGGGAGGAAGTCGGAGATGACGACGCGCAGGCCGCGGCGGGTCTGGCCGCGGGCGAGGGAGGTGATGGCGGCGGCGAGGTCGCCGTGGGGTGCGCCGGAGGTGGCGGTGGTGCCGGACATGGCGGCGGGCGGGCCGGTGCCGGGGCCGGTGGGGGCGTCGAGGACGGCGTGCAGGAGGGCGTAGAGGGCGGCCTTGCCGGTGCGGGCGGGCCAGCGGCGCAGGCCGCCGGGGTGCTGGAGGTAGGCGCCGACGCGGTCGCCGAGGCGGACGGTGAGGAAGCCGACGGCGGCGAGGGCGGCGACGGCGAGTTCGCGTTTGACCATGCCGGCGGTGCCGAAGTCCATGCTGGGGGTGAGGTCGACGAGGGCCCAGGCCTCGAGTTCGTGGTCGGCGACGAGGTCGCGGACGTGGGGGGTGGTGGTGCGGGCGGTGACGGCCCAGTCCATGTGGCGGACGTCGTCCTCGCCGGGCTGGTAGAGGCGGGCTTCGGCGAGTTCGGTGCCGGGGCCGGGGAGCAGGCCGAGGTGCTCGCCGTTGAGCAGGCCGTCGAGGCGGCGGGTGACCTGGAGTTCCAGGCGCCGCAGGGTGCGTTCGGGTGCGAGCTGGGCGAGCTTGTCGTCGCGGCGGGGGGCGGTCATGCGGTGGTCACCGCCGCGGCGCCGTGGTTCCAGACGACGCGGGGCGGGGGGACGGCGGCGAGGATCTGGTCGACGACCTCGGCGGGGTCGGTGCCGTCGGCGAGGGCGTCGAAGGACAGCACGAGGCGGTGGGAGATGACGTCGCGGGCGACGGCCTGGACGTCGTCGGGCAGGACGTAGTCGCGTCCGGACAGCAGGGCGAGGGCGCGGGAGGTGGCGACGAGGCCGAGGGTGGCGCGGGGGCTGGCGCCGATCTCGATGACGGGGCGCAGGTCGGGCAGGCGGTACTGCTCGGGTTCGCGGGTGGCCATGACGAGGCGGACGATGTAGTCGGCGACGAGTTCGTGGACGGAGACCTCTTCGGCGGCGCGCTGGAGGTCGCCGAGGCGGTCGGGGTCGAGGACGGGGGTGGCCTCGGGGGGGTCGACGCTCATCCGCTGGAGGATGTGGAGTTCCTCGTGGGCGGAGGGGTGGCGGACGTCGATCTTCATGAGGAAGCGGTCGCGCTGGGCTTCGGGGAGGGGGTAGACGCCTTCGGACTCGATGGGGTTCTGGGTGGCGAGGACGATGAAGGGGCGGGGGAGGGGGTAGGTGTTGCCGCCGAGGGAGACCTGGCGTTCGGCCATGACCTCCAGGAGGGCGGACTGGACCTTGGCGGGGGCGCGGTTGATCTCGTCGGCGAGGACGAAGTTGACGAAGACGGGGCCGAGCTCGACGTCGAACTGCTCGGTGGAGGGGTGGTAGATGCGGGTGCCGACGATGTCGGAGGGGACGAGGTCGGGGGTGAACTGGAGGCGGGCGAAGGTGCCGCCGACGACTTTGGCGAGGGTGCCGACGGCGAGGGTCTTGGCGACGCCGGGGACGCCTTCGATGAGGCAGTGGCCGCGGGCGAGGAGGGCGACGACCATGCGTTCGACCATGTGGTCCTGGCCGACGATGACCTTCTTGACCTCGGCGAGGGTGTTCTGCAGCAGCGCGGCGGCCTCGTCGACGTCGTTGGCGGCGATGGTCATGTGGGTGTCCCTCACTGTGCGGCGGGTGTGAGCGGGCGCGTTCCGACCCTACGCGATCACCTGTACCCGTTCGTGCGCGATCCGTGCCTGTGGTCTGGGGGCGGGTGGAGCGGGGCCGGGCCGGGGGTGGGGCGGGGGTAGGTGGGGGTGGTCGTGGTGGGGACCGGGGGCGGGTGCGGTTGTTAGGGTTGCGGCCATGTCGAGGCCGTTGCCCCCGGGCGATCCCGCTCAGCTGGGGCCGTTCCGTTTGTCGGCGCGTTTGTCGGAGTCCGCTGCCGGGATCGTGTTCCTGGGGGTGGACGGTGAGGGGCGGCGCGCGAGTGTTGCGGTGCTGAACCGGGGTGCGGCGGAGGACGCGGCGGCGCGGGACCGGTTCCGGGCGGCGATCAATGCGGCGGTGCCGGGTGCGGGTGGTGCGGTGCGCGGCGGTGATGATGGTGGTGGTGCGCCGGTGGTGGCGGCGCAGCCGGATGGGCCGGCGCCGTGGGTGGCGACGGTGTATGAGGCGGGCGGGCGTGGTGCGGAGCGGTTCTTGGAGCCGGTGGTGCTGGGTGGTTCGGGGCGGCGGTGGGGGCGGCGGCGTGGTCCGCAGTTCCAGCCGCATTGGCTGGGGTCGTCGGAGGCGGCGCTGGCGCGTCCGCGGCCGCAGGCGGGGCCGGTGGTGGGTCCGGTGGCGGCTCCGGAGCGTCCGCCGGAGCGGAGTCTGGTGGCGGCCGTGCTGACGTTGGCGGCGGCGTTGGTGGTGCTGGTGGTGTTGATGGCGGTGCTGTTCTCGTGTCAGCCGCGGCCGAAGGATCCGCCGCCGGAGCCTCCGGAGCCGACGCCGTCGGTGTCGTCGTCGGTGCCGCCGCCGTCGGTGCCGCAGCCGCAGCCGGGGAATCCGTCGCCGCCGCCGTCGGGGGTGCCGACGCCGTCGCCGTCGGGTTCGGGGTCGGGTGGCGGCGGTGATGGCGGGCCGCTGTGACGGTGGCCCGGGGGGCTGGCCCCTTTTCATGATCGCTTTGTGGGGCGGGTGGTCTTAGCCTGGGGCGATGACCGCTTCTGAGGTGAGCGCTGTGGACGCTCTGGCCGATCGGTACGTGGACGCTTTCGCGGCTTTGGATCCGTGCCGTGCGGCGATGATGGGGATCGCGGGGCAGGAGTCCCGGTTGACCGATTTCGGGCCGGACGGGTGGGCGGCGCGGGCGGAGTTGACGCGGTCGACGCTGGCGGAGCTGGATCGGATCACCGCGTCCGGCGGGGCGTCCGGCAGGGCCAGGGGTGCTGCGGGGCGGGTGGCGGCGGCGGTGCTGCGCGAGCGTCTGGAGTGCGAGCGGGAGCTGGACGAGGCGGGGGTGCGGTCGTGGGAGCTGGACACCATCGACGGTCCGGTGCAGCGGCTGCGGACGGCGGTGGATCTGCTGGACCAGGGCGCGGCGACGGACTGGGACGCGGTGGTGGCGCGGGTGGGCGGGCTGGCGGGGGCGCTGGCGGGGCTGCGGGTGTCGCTGGAGGAGGCGCTGCGCGGGGGCCGGGTGGCGGCGCGGCGGCAGGTGCTGCGGAACGTGCGGGAGTGCCGGGAGATGCCGGGTTTCCTGGCCGGATTCGCGGGCCGGTACGAGGACGGGCCGTTGCGGGGGCGGTTGGAGTCGGCGGTGGGGGCGGCGTCGCGGGCGCTTGAGGATTTCGCGGGGTTCCTGGCCGGTGAGGTGGTGCCGCGGGCGCCGGAGCGGGACGCGCTGGGCGCCGACCGGTACCGGCTGGGGGTGCGGGATTACCTGGGGACGGACCTGGATCTGGAGGAGACGTACGCGTGGGGCTGGCGGGAGCTGGCGCGGATCGAGGCGGAGATGGCGGACGCGGCGGCGCGGATCGCTCCGGGGGAGCCGGTGGCGGCGGTGATGGCGGCGCTGGACGCCGATCCGGCGTACCGGATCCGGGGTGCGGAGGCGTTCCGGGCGTGGATCCAGGAGCTGGCCGACGGGGCGATCGCGGATCTGGACGGGACGCATTTCGACATTCCGGAGCCGTTGCGGCGGGTGGAGTGCCGGATCCCGCCGGTGGAGTCGGGGGTGTACTACCTGGCGCCGGCGGAGGACCTGTCGCGTCCGGGGACGGTGTGGTGGACGGTGGCGGATCCGGATCAGGAGATCGTGACGTGGACGGTGCCGGCGACGATGTTCCACGAGGGGGTGCCGGGGCATCATCTGCAGCTGGGCGTGACGACGTTGAACACCGCGACGCTGAACCGGTTCCAGCGGCTGTCGGGTGAGCTGTGCCCGGGGCATGCGGAGGGGTGGGGGCTGTACGCGGAGCGGTTGATGGACGAGCTGGGGTATTACCGGGATCCGGCGTACCGGCTGGGGATGCTGGCGGGCGGGCAGCAGTTCCGGGCGGCGCGGGTGATCTTGGACATCGGGCTGCATCTGGAGCTGGAGATCCCGGCGGGGTCGGGGTTCCATGAGGGGGAGCGGTGGACGCCGGAGCTGGGGTGGGAGTTCCTGCGGGCGCATGCGGGGCCGGAGACCGACGCGTACATCTCGTTCGAGATCGACCGGTATCTGGGGCGTCCGGGGCAGGCGATCGCGTACAAGGTGGGGGAGCGGGTGTGGCTGGAGGGGCGTGAGGACGCGCGGCGGCGTGCGGGTGCGGCGTTCGATCTGAAGGGGTTCCACCGGCGCGCGCTGGATCTGGGGCCGATGGGGCTCGATCTGCTGCGGTCGGAGCTGGCCCGCCTCTGAGCCGGGTGCGGGGTTTCCGTCAGACGGGGGCGGAGGGGCCGACGGCGGGGTCGACGCCGGTTTCGCGGAGCCAGCGGCCCTGCGTGCCGCACGTGGCGGGGTCCTCGCCGGGCAGGTCGGTGGAGGAGCCGACGTGGGAGGCGCTCTCGTCGCCCGGTTCGAGGATCCGCTTGCTGTAGTGGGGCGGCCAGCGCAGCAGCATCCTGCGGCCGCAGGTCGGGCAGGCCCATTCCTCGGTCCCGGACGCTTCGGCCCGGATCATCCGCATCTGGTGCGTCGCCCTCAAGGCGGGTCCTCCTCAACCGTTGGCGAGGTTCGGCGAAAATCCGGCTCGTTATGGTGATTGCCCACGTCAAGGCGGTTAAACGACCTGGGCAAGCGACGGCGACGGCACGCCCGGCGGCGCCGCGGGGACGGTCAAGGCCGGTCAAGCCCATCAGTGGACGGCGGGGGCGGGGGCGGGGGTGTCGCGGTGAGGGCGGCGCGGACGGCGGCGCCGATGCGGTCGACGGCCTCGGCGGGGCGGCGCGCGAACGCGCCCCAGCCGAGGAAGCCGTGGTCCAGGCCGGTGCCGGTGAGGAGGGTGACGGGGACGCCGGCGGCGCGGAGGCGTCCGGCGTGCTGTTCGGCCTGGGGGCGGAGCCGGTCGTGCTCGGCGGTCGCGATGATCGCGGGGGGCAGGCCGCGGGGGTCGGGGTCCAGCAGCGGCGACACGTCGGGGTGGGCGGGGTCGGCGCCGTCGAGGTAGAGGCGCAGGGCGCGGCGCACTCCGGACGGGGGCCAGGGCAGGCCGTCGGGGTCGGGTGGGGCGGGCGGGACGTCGCGCAGGTCCAGCGCCGGGTAGACGAGCAGTTGCAGGACGGGGCGGGCGGGTCCGGCGGCGCGCAGCAGGCCGGCCGCTGCGGCGGCGAGTTGCCCGCCGGCGCTGTCGCCGGCGACGCCGATGCGGGCCGGGTCCAGGCCGAGGGGGCCGGTGTGGGCGGTGGTCCAGCGGACGGCGGCGACGGCGTCGTCGAGCGGTGCGGGGAAGGGGTGTTCGGGCGGGCGGCGGTAGCCGACCGATAGCCAGGCGACGCCGCTGGCGACGGCGAGGGCGCGCACGACGGGGTCGTAGGAGTCGACGTCGCCGAGGACCCAGCCGCCGCCGTGGAAGTACACCATCGCGGGTGCGGGGCGGTCGCCGCCGGGGTGGTAGAGGCGGGCGGGCAGCGGTCCGGCGGGGCCGTCGACGGTGACGTCGCGGACGGCGGCGACGGGCGGGCGCGGGGAGCGGGCGAGGTCGGCGGCGTGCTCGCGGCGCGCGTCCCGGATCGCGGCGGCGGTGTCGCGGCCGGTGTCGCGGCCGGTGTCGCTGCTGGCGCCCGCGGGGGCGGGCGGCTCGGGCCGGGGCTCGGCGGGCGGTTCGGTGAGGCGGCGGCGCAGGAACTCCAGGTAGTCCGGATCGCGGCCCATGGCTCTCCCTGACGGCGCGGCGGACGGCGGGGGTGGCCCAGCCTACGAGGCCGCCGCCGCGCCTCCCCGGCCCGGGGGCGGGAAAATGCGTTGGGGCCGGGGGCGGTGGTCTTCTACGATCGCGGGCATGGCCTGTTTCATCGAGTGCGCGGTCCTGGGGACCGGCCACGCCGCCTCTGTCCGGCTGCGCGCGGCCCGTCCCGTCCTGGACCGGCCGGTGGCGCGCGCCCGCGCCTGACCTTCCCCGGGCGGGGCCGTCCCACGGATCCCCGCCTGTTTCCTCGCGCCGGTGCGGCGGCCTGTGCGGCCGCGTGCCGGTGCCGGCGTCCCCGCCCGCGGTCCAGGGCCTTCGAGCGTCCATGACCATCTCGGACGGGCCCTGCCGCGCCTCTTCTCCGGTTTTTCCCGGCCGGTCGCGCGTGCGGTGACGCCGCTTCGCGCGTGCCTGCGGTGCCCGTCCGGCCGGCCCTCGTGGGGCCGGAAGCCGAGGACGGCGACCCTGAACCAGCATCATCACGGCGGCCCGCGCGCGAACGCGCGGCGGGCGCTGTCGCAGAACTTCCTGTCCGATTCCGCGGCGATCGCCCGTTACGCCCGTGCCGCGGTGCCCGCGTCCGGTGCGCTGATCGTGGAGGCCGGTGCGGGCGACGGCCGTGTCACCGCCGCTCTGGCCGCCCGCGCCGGGCGCGTCGTCGCCTACGAGATCGACCCGCGGCTGGCGGCGCGGCTGCGCGCCCGGTGCGCGCGGCTGGGCAACGTGCGGTGCGTGACCGGCGACTTCCTGGCGGCCCGGCCGCCGTCGGGCCCGTTCCATCTGGCGGGCAACATCCCGTTCGCGGCGACGTCGCGGATCGTCGGGTGGGCGCTGGCGGCGCCGGGCCTGGCGTCGGCGACGCTGATCACGCAGCTGGAGTACGCGCGCAAGCGCACCGGCGGGTACGGGCGCTGGTCGCGGCTGACCGTGCGGACCTGGCCGGAGTTCGGCTGGGAGATGGGCGGGCGGGTGCCGCGCGGGCTGTTCCGGCCGGTGCCGCGGGTGGACGGCGCGGTGCTGCGGCTGGTGCGGCGGCCGCGTCCGCTGCTGCCGCCGGCGGCGATGGGCGACTACCTGCGGTGCGTCGACCTGGGGTTCACCGGCCGGGGCGGTTCGCTGCGGGCCTCGCTGCGGGAGCGGTATCCGCGCCGGCGGGTGGACGCGGCGCTGGCCGCGGCGGGGATCGCGCCGGGCGCGCTGGTCGCCGATGCCCACCCCGACCAGTGGATCGTGCTGGTGCGCGCCCTGACCGCACCCCCGCACCGGCGCTGAGGCGGGCCCGGCCGTGGGTCAGGCGGGTTCGCCGGGCGGCCGCCACCGGAAGATCATGTCGCCCTGCCGGTCGAGCGCGTTCGGGCCGAGCAGCCCGGCGAGGCGGACGGCGGCGTCGCGGACGGCGACCGGCACCGCGCCCGTCAGCGCCGTCATCCGGCCGATCTGGCGGGAGCGCCGCATCACCCGGGTGGTGCGGCGCCGCCGCGCGGCGGTGTAGGCGGCCAGCGCGTCCGGCACGCCCGGGCCGGTGGCGGCCTGGGTGGCGTGGTGGGCCAGGACGACCGCGTCCTCGATGGCCTGGCAGGCGCCCTGGCCGAGGTTGGGGGTCATGGGGTGCGCCGCGTCGCCCAGCAGCGCGACCCGGCCGCGGTGGAACGCCGGCAGCGGCCGGGGCATGTGGTGGACGTCGTTGCGCAGCACCGCGCCGGGGTCCACGGCCTCCAGCAGGGCGGGGACGGGGTCGTACCAGTCGCCGAACAGCCGCAGCAGCTCGGCGCGCTCGTCGCCGTCGGGGGCGCGGGCGCCTTCGGGTGCGGGGGCGGTGGCGTACAGGTAGGCGCGGCCGCCGGCGAGGGGGTTGATGCCGAAGACGGTGCCGCGGCCCCACGCCTCGGCGGGGGTGAAGCCTCCGGCGGGGGCGCGGGTGACGGCGCGCCAGGCGGTCAGGCCGGTGTAGCGGATGGGGGAGCGGCCGGGGAACAGGGCCGTGCGGGTCGGGGAGTGGATGCCGTCGGCGGCGACGACGAGGTCGGCGGTCTCCTCCCCGGCGCCGCTGCCGGTGGTGACGGTGACGGTGGCGGGGGTGGTGGCGCCGCCGGGGTCGGTGAGGGCGGCGGTGGAGTTCAGGTGCAGGGCGCCGTCGGGCAGGCGGTCGGCGAGCAGGTCGACGAGGGCGGCGCGCAGGGTGACCACGAGCGGGTCGCCGTAGCGGTCGGCGGCGGTCTGGATGGAGGTGCGCGACAGCCAGCGCCCGTCGGCGCGGCGGACGCCGCCCTCGCCCTGGAAGGCGTTGAGGGCGCGGACGGGGTCGCCGGCGCCGATGGTGTCCAGGGCGCGCAGGGCGTTGGGGCCGATCGCCAGCCCGGAGCCGACGGGTTCCAGGGACGCGGCGCGTTCGTGCAGCGCCACCGTCCAGCCGTGGGCGTGCAGGGCCGCGGCGGCGGTGAGGCCGCCGATCCCGCCGCCGATCACGATCGCGTGCGCCATGGACGCTCACCCCTTCTCACTACAGCCGTAGTCCCTATACTACGCCTGTAGTTAAGGGCGGGTAGGATCGGGGTCCATGACGTCCCCGCGCGGCGAGCTGGTCGCCGACGCCGCCATCGCGGTGCTCGCCGACGCCGGCATGCGCGGCCTCACCCACCGCGCCGTCGACCGCGCCGCGGGGCTGCCCGCCGGGTCCACCTCCAACCTGGCCCGCACCCGCGCCGCGCTGCTGGAGCTGGCACTGCGCCGCCTCACCGAGGCGGAGCGGCGGCGGCTCGCCGCGTCCACCGCACTCCAGGGCGCGGACCTGCGCGGACCGGGACGCGCGGCGCTCGCCGAGGCGCTCGCCGCGATGGTGGACGCGCAGCTGCGCGAGCACCGCGCGTCGGTGCTGGCCCGCTACGAGCTGGCGCTGGAGGCGACCCGCCGGCCCGCGCTGCGCGCGATCTACGACGAGCTCGGCCGCGGGTTCCGCGCGGCCGCCGCCGACCTGATGCGCCGGGCCGGGTCGCCCGACCCGGCCCGGCACGGGCCGCTGCTGGTCGCGTTCGTCGAGGGCCTGCTGTTCGACGCGGTCGCCGGCGCCGGCCCCGAACCGGACGCCGCCGGCCTGCGCGCCGCCGTCGCCGCCTACCTCGACGGCGTCCTGCCCCGGGACACCACCCCCACCGGGCCCGCCGGGCCCGGGGAGGCGCTGCAGGAGGCGCGTCAGAACGGGTAGGGGGCGATCTCCCCGCGCACCGTCACCCACTGGGTCTCGGTGAACGCCTCGATGTTGGCGTCCGGGCCGCCGAACCGCGACCCGTTCCCCGACGCCGCCAGCCCCCCGAACGGCACCACCGGCTCGTCGTTGACGGTCTGGTCGTTGATGTGCACCAGCCCGGTCGGGACCGCGTCGGCGATCGCCATCGCCTGGCCGACGTCGCCGAGGATCCCCAGCGACAGCCCGTACTCGCTGTCGCGGGCCAGCGCGACCGCCTCGTCCACCCCCGAGAACGGCACGACCGGCGCGACCGGCCCGAACACCTCCCGCGCGTAGGCGGGCATGTCCGGGGTGACCTCCGCCAGCACCGTCGGCCGGTAGAACAGGCCCTCGTGGGTGCCGCCGGCCGCCAGCCGCGCCCCCGCGGCGACGGTGTCGCGGACCAGGGCGTCGACGTTCGCGAGCTGCCCCTCGTCGATGATCGGGCCGAGCGCGACCGGCCCGGCCGCCGGGTCCCCGACCGGGAGCTTGTCGGCCTTGTCGGCCAGCGCGGCGACGTACTCCTCGTGCAGGCTCTCGTGCACCAGGTGCCGCCCGGTCGTCATGCAGATCTGCCCCTGGTGCAGGAACGACCCCCACGCGCCCGCCGACACCGCCTTGCCGATGTCGGCGCCCGGCAGCACGATCAGCGCGTTGTTGCCGCCGAGCTCCAGGTGGGCGCGCTTGAGCAGCCGCCCGCACGCCTCACCGATCTTGCGGCCCGCGGCCGTGGAGCCGGTGAACGACACCACCCGCACCTGCGGCGCCGCCACCACCGCCTCGCCGGCCTCCAGCCCGCCCGGCAGCAGGTGCAGCAGCCCCTCGGGCAGCCCCGCCTCCTGGAACACCCGCGCGACGCTGACGCCCCCGCACACCGCGGTGCGCGGGTCCGGCTTGAGCAGCACCGCGTTTCCGAGCGCCAGCGCCGGCGCCACCGACCGCATCGACAGGATCAGCGGGAAGTTGAACGGCGCGATCACGCTGACCACCCCGGCGGGACGGCGCCGCGCCAGGCTCCACCGCGGCTGCGCCGACGGCAGCACCAGCCCCTGCGGGTGCGAGGCCAGCGCCGCCGCCTCATAGCACAGGCCCGCCGCGAAGTGCGCCTCCAGCTCCGCCTTCGCCGGCACCGACCCGGCCTCCCGCACGATCCAGTCCTGGATCTCCGCGGCGTGCTCCTCGAACAGCCGGCCCGCGCGGCGCAGCACCGCGGCGCGCTCCTCGTAGGTGCGGGCGGCCCAGTCGCGCTGCGCGTCCGCGGCGGCGGCGGCCGACGCGGCGACGTCGCGCGCCGACGCCTGCCCGAGCGTGCCGAGCACGGCGCCCGTCGCCGGTTCGACGACCCGCAGCTCGCCGCCGTCCGCGGCGGCCCACCCGCCGGTGAAGATCTTGCCCGTCCACGTACCGGGATCCAGCAACGCCATCGTCGACTCCTCCTCGAACACGCGCCCACGCCCGCGGGCCGAACACGGGGCCCGCACGCCCGGCGCGGCCCGTCCCCCCAGCCTCGCCGTACCAGGCCGCTGGCGGAACAACGCGTTTCCGCTGAACGGAATGTCCCGCTGCGGGCCGCGCCGAAACCACGCTCACCTCCGCCGCCGGCCGGTAAATCCGTTGCGGGGTCCGCGCGGCGCCGCGCATACTGATCACATCGACCGGCCACCGGGAAGGGAGCAGACCATGACGTGCCGACGCGGCCGATACACCTGCCCCCGGTCCCCCCGGCGGGCGGCCCCCTGACCCTCGCGCACCCCGCGCGTCACGGCCGCCCTCCCCTCCGGAACGGCGGCCTTTCCGCTGTCCAAGGGCCTCCTCGAAGGCCCCCGAGCCCGTGTCCTTGCGGGCCCCGACGCTGTGGCCGAACGGTATCCAGGCACCGGATTGCAGATCCGGATCATGTGGGTTCGAATCCCACCAGCGTCTCCAGCCCCGCCCCCACAGTCACCCGGGGGCGGGGCCCCGCTCCCCGTAGCTCAGAGGACAGAGCGCCGGACTCCGAAGCCGGGCGCCGCAGGTTCGATCCCTGCCGGGGAGACCCCAGCACGACCCCAGTAAGACCCAGTAAGACCTAGGAAGACCCCCGTATCCGGACCGGCGGAAGGGCGCGCATGCGCAAGATACCGACACTGTTCGTCCGCGACTGGGACGGCGACCCCCGCCACGTCACCCGCGAGCCCGACCCGGCCTGCGCGTGGGTGCTCGCCGGCGAGGGCCGCGCCACCCGCAAGTACGACGGCACCTGCGTCCGCTTCGACGGCGCCCGCTGGCACGCCCGCCGCGAGGTCAAGCCCGGCCGCCCCGCCCCGCCCGGCTTCACCCCCCTCGCCACCGACCCCGCCACCGGCAAGACCGTCGGATGGGAGCCCGCCGAGCGGTCGGCGTTCTGGAAGCACCTGCGCGCCGCCCTCGACGCCCTCGACGCACTCAACGAAAGCGACGGGGGCGACGGAAGCGGCGGGGGCGGCCTCGCCCCCGGCACCTACGAGCTGATCGGCCCCAAGATCAACGGGAACCCGGAGGGCGCCGCCGCGCACACCCTCGTCCGGCACGGCGCCGACGACCTCGGCGAGGTCCCCCGCGACCACGACGGCCTGGCCGCCTGGCTGCGCGCCCGCCCCTACGAGGGCATCGTGTTCTGGCGCGACCCGGCCGACCCCGGCTGCGACAAGGCCAAGATCAAGCGGCGCGACTTCCCGCCCGCCTGACCCCGCCGGGGGAGGGGAGCGGGGGTCAGGCGGCGTGCTCGGCGAACATGGCGACCAGGCCGTCGGGCGCGTCCGCGGCCAGGCACCGCTCCAGGCTCTCCGCCGAGTCCGCCGCCGCCTCGGCCGCCCGCGCGAACATCGCCGCCTCGTAGGCGGCCAGCGCCGCCTCCGCGTCACCGGGGTGCGCCGCGATCGCCTCGCCGAGCTCCGCGCCGTCCAGCATCGCCAGGTTCGCTCCCTCACCGGCGAACGGCGACATCAGGTGCGCCGCGTCGCCCAGCAGCGTGACGCCCGGCACCCGGTCCCAGCGGACCCCGACCGGCAGCGCGTGGACCGGCCGCGGCACCAGCGGCCCGTCGGCGTCGGCGACCAGCGCCCGCAGCCCCTCGTCCCAGCCGCCGAAATGCGCCAGCACCGCCGCCTTCGCCGCCGCCGCGTCACCGAAGTCCACACCGTCCGCCCACTCCCGGGCGACCCGCAGCGCGGTGTAGACGTGGACGCCGCCGTCCGGCTCCCGGTGCGCCAGGAACCCCCGGCCGCCGCCGAGCGCGAACAGCATCCCGCCGCCGGCGATCCGCGCCGCCTCCGGATGGCGGACGTCGGCGTCGTGCAGGTCCGACTCCACCATGATCACCCCGGTGTAGGCGGGGACGGCGTCCGACACCAGCGGCCGGATCCGCGACCACGCCCCGTCCGCGCCGACCAGCAGGTCCGTGGTGAACGTTTCCCCGCCGGTCAGGCGCACCTCGTGGCGGCCGCCGCCCAGCGGCCGCGCCCCCTCCACCTTCGCGCCCCACCGCACGGTGCCCTCCGGCAGCGAGGCCAGCAGCAGGTCCCGCAGCGCGCCCCGGTCCACCTCGGGACGGCCCCGGCCGCCGTCGTCGGGCTCGGCGAACCGCACCCGGCCGGCCGCGTCGAGGATCCGCATCTCCTCCCCGCCCGCGTGCACCAGCGGCAGGAACCGCTCGTGCAGGCCCGCCGCGCGCAGCGCCCGCTGCCCCGACTCCTCGTGGATGTCGAGCATGCCGCCCTGCGCGCGGGCGCCCGCCGAGACGTCCAGATCGAACACGGCCGCCTCGATGCCGTGGACGTGCAGGACCCGCGCCAGGGTCAGGCCGCCCAGGCCCGCCCCGACGATCGTGACCGGCTCGTGCGCGCCGGTCGTCGTTCCGCTCGCGTTCATGATGTCCTCCCGATGTCGTCGTCGTGGTCCGGTGCGGGGGTGGCCAGCACGCCGGCGATCAGCGCCCGGAACCCCCACGACAGCCGCTGCCGCGGCGTGCCCGACAGCAGCGGCCCGGCCAGCGCCGCGATGTGCGGCCGCCGCCCGGGCGACGCGCCGCGCAGCGCCTCCACCAGCGCGTCCCAGTCCCCGGCGGCGTCGGTGTCGGCGTCGCGGGCGGACTGCTCGGCGGCCGTCGCGGTCGCGTGCTGCAGCAGCACGTCCACCCCCCACGCCGCCTGCCCCGGCGACGCGCCGCCCTCGGTCAGCAGCGCCAGCAGCCGCTCGACCAGGTCCAGGTAGTTGTCCCCGCTGGGCCGCGCCGCCAGCGCCGACCGCGCCAGCCCCGGATGCTCCATCAGCATCGCGGTGTAGGAGGTCAGCACCGCCTCCAGCCGCTCGGCGAACGTCCCCGACGCCGGCGGCGGCGCGACCGTCCCCAGCAGCTCGTCCAGCACCGCCGCGTGCAGCTCGGCGGTGCTGCGCACGTACACGTACAGCGACGCCGGGCCGGTGTCCAGCTCGGCGGCCAGCCGCCGCATCGTCACCTTCGCCAGGCCCTCCGCGCGCACCAGCCGCACCGCGGCCGCGACGATGCCGTCCCTGGTCAGGGCGGGTTTGGCCGGGCGTTCGCGGCGGCTGCGCGGCGCGCCGCCGGCAGGGGTCTCAGCTGTCATGCCCCCACACTAGACGAACATGTTCGTTCCGAACAGGTTCGTAACGAACATGTTCGTCGTGAGGTGCGTCACCGCCCGGATCGCCGGCCGTATCGCCGGCCGCGGTCTTTCAGGCCGGGCGGGACGCGACCGTGATGACGTGGCCGCTCACCCCGAGCAGCGACGGCACCGACTCCACCGCCCGCAGCACATCCAGGACCGTCGAGCGGTCCTCCTCCAGCAGCTCCTCCAGGCCCCCGAACAGCCACACCGCGCCCTCCAGCCCGTAAGAGCGGGCGCCGGGCAGGCCGGCGTCGGCGAACTCGCGCGGCGGCTCGCCCGCCTCGTGCAGGTAGGCGGTGGTGAACCCCATCTCCGGCGTGGCGCGCAGCACCCCGGTCGCGACCGAGGCGTCCACGACCGCCCGCTCGCCCCGGTAGCGGCGCTTGCGGAGCATGTCGTGCAGCGCGGCGTGCCGGCCGATCGTCGCCGCCGCCACCACGCCGCCGGGCCGCACCACCCGCGCCGCCTCCCGCAGCGCCCGCACCCGGTCGGCGCGCTCCACCAGGTGGTACAGCGGCCCGAGCAGCAGCACCGCGTCGGCGGACGCGTCCGGCTCCGGCAGGTCGCGGGCGTCGCCGGGCCGCGCCGTCACCCCGGGGATCCGGGACGCCTGCTCCACGTGCAGCGGGACCGGATCCACCAGCTCCACGGCGTGGCCGTCGGCGGCCAGCCACTCGGCGTGCACCCCGGAACCGCCGCCGACGTCGACCACCCGCGCAGGCGGCGCCGGCAGCACCCGCCGCAGCACGTCCTGGGTCCGCCACAGCTCCAGCCGCCCGTCGCCCTCGCGCAGCCGCCGGTCCTCCTCGCCGCGCTCGTAGTAGCGCAGAACATCGCGATCCATGCCGCCGAGGCTCCCCGCCCCGGCGCGGCGCCCGCAAGCCGATAAACGCGGGGGAGGCGGGTCAGGTGCGGGCGCGCTCGGCGGCCACCGCGTCCAGCAGCCCGGGGAACACCGCGTCGAACTCCGCGCGGCGCAGCGCGTTCATGCGGGACGTCCCGACGTAGTACTGGCGGATCAGCCCCGCCTCGCGCAGCACGTGGAAGTGGTGCGTCGCGGTCGACTTGCTGACCGGAAGGTCGATCGCGCCGCAGCTCAGGTCGGTGCCGGCCGCGTCCAGCTCGGCCACGATCCGCCGCCGCACCGGGTCCACCAGCGCCTCCAGCACCCGCTGCAGGCCCACCTCCCGCACGTCGGGATGCGGCGGGACCCGGTCCCGCCCGCCCTCGCGCACCGTCGCCATACCGCGCACCTCCCGCACCCATCGTACGACGGCCATCAAAGTACGACGATCATCAAAGTTTGACAGCGATCGTACTTTCGGGTTGGGTGAACCCCCGGGCGGCGCGCCGCGCCGCCCGCCGAGGACGGGCGAGGGCGAAGGGGCGATGCGCGATGACCACCACGGTGCGGTTCCACGAACTCGGCGGCCCGCAGGTGCTGCGGCTGGAGGACGTGGACACCGGGAAACCCGGCCCCGGCGAGCTGCTGGTGCGCGTCGAGGCGATCGGCCTCAACCGCGCCGAGGCGCTGTTCCGCGCCGGCGCCTACATCGAACCGGTCAAGGCGTTCCCCGCCCTGCTCGGCGCCGAGGCCGCCGGCACCGTCGAGGCCGCGGGCCCCGGCGTCACCGGATTCGCCGAAGGCGAGCCGGTCAGCGTCGTCCCCGCGTTCTCGATGAACGACTACGGCGTCTACGCCGAGAAGGCGATCGTCCCCGCGGCCGCCGTGCTGCGCCGCCCCGAGGGCCTGGACGCCGTCGGCGGCGCCGCGGTGTGGATGCCGTACCTGACCGCCTACGGGGCGCTGGTGGAGACCGGCGGGATGCGCGCCGGCGACACCGTCGTGCTGACCGCCGCGTCCAGCAGCGTCGGCCTGGCCGCGATCCAGGTCGCCGTGCGCGCCGGCGCCCGGCCCATCGCCGTCACCCGCAGCCCCGCCAAGAAGGAGGCGCTGCTCAAGGCCGGCGCCGACGAGGTGATCGTCACCCGCGGGCACGACGTCGCCGCGCCCGTCCTGGAGCTGACCGGCGGACGCGGCGCGCGGTTCGTGTTCGACGCCGTCGCCGGGCCCGGCGTGACCGACCTCGCCCGCGCCGTCGCCCCCGGCGGCACCCTCATCGAGTACGGGGCGCTCAGCGGCGAGCCGACGCCCTACCCCGGCTTCGAGCTCGGCATGCCCGCGTTGAACATGCGGACCTACACCCTGCACGAGACCACCCGGGACGCGGCGCGGCTGCGCCGCGCCGAGGCGTTCGTCGCCTCCGGCCTGCGCGGCGGCGCGTTCGCCCCCGCCGTCGACCGCGTGTTCGGCCTGCACGAGATCGTCGAGGCGCACCGCTACCTGGAGGCCGGCGCCCAGATCGGCAAGATCGTCGTCACCACCGGCCGCTGACCGCCGGCCCCGGCACGCCCGGCCGGCGCACGGCGCGGCCGGCGCGCCACCCGCCGCGGGCGGGCCGCGCCGGCCGGCCGGGCGGGTGCTCAGGCGGGGGCGGCGGTGAGGGTGCGCGACAGCTGCGCGTACACCTCGTCCCAGAACGCCACGTGCTCGCCGATCTCCCGGCGCGCCGCCCGCTCCATCAGCGCCTCATCGGCGAAGTAGCCGTTGACCAGCACGTCCCACAGCGCCGCGAACGTCTCGGGGCCCTTGGTCTCGTGCAGGCTGAGGAAGTCCAGCCCCGAGACCACCCCGTAGTGCGCGGCGAGCGCGTCGATGACGACGCGGTTGCGGACGGGGCTGGCGATCTCGCGGCCCGCCAGCGCCGCGACGGCCTCCGCGCCGTCGCGCTCCGGGGCCAGGAACCGGTCGGGGAACGACGCGCAGTAGGCGGCGGTCACCGGCAGCGGCGCCACCGACGACGGCCGCTGGACGCCCAGCGCCCGCAGCATCCGCACCGCCAGGCCGTGATGGTCCCCGCCGACCTCCTCCTCGATGTGCGCGGTCAGTCCCGACAGCACCCGCGAGGCGTCGAACTCGGTACCGAACGCGGGGCTCTTCACCACGCAGACGCCGAGCCACCGGTGAAATTGGTTCCGCCACAGGTAGTACTGCCCGAAAACGTCGCGGACCACCTCGATCGGAGCCTTTCCCGTCCGCAGATCGGAAAAGAACGCGCTGTCGTCCAGCGTTACCTGGGCGTGGGCGAGGAGGTCGGCCGATACGGCGGATCCAGCGAGCGAGGTCATGTTTCTCCAATGATCTGCGGCCATTTCGTGTCCGTCATCGCCGCACGTCGAGGCGGGGTTTCGACGCTTTTCACGCCCGCGGGCGGGCCCGCCGGGGCCAAGGCCCGCGGACGCGCGATGCGACACGCTAACTGCAGAACCTAACCGACGTTCAGCGCCCGCCCAATATCGCCTTCACTGGCCCATTACCGTTGCCGCCGCGACACCTTGCACGACCGTGCCGCCGTATGGTATTTCCCGGCCGGCGACGGGGCGGGCTGCGCCTTTATCGGAACACCCCCCGCCCCACGCGTTTCTGCCGTGCACCCCGGCCCCGGCGCCGGGACCGATACCGCCCGAACCGATGGCCGGATCCGGCCGTGAGAATCTCACAGAACCCGCCGCTGTCGCCGATACACGACGCCCCGAACGCCCCCGGTACCGAACCCGGCACCCGGAGGCGGACCCGCGCCGCCCACGCCCGCGCCGTCGCCGCTCGGCCCGCGACCGGGCCGCAGCGGTCAGGCCACCGCGCGCAGCCGGTCGTCCAGCTCCTCCAGGTCGGCGACGAACCAGACGTGGTCGCCCGCGTTCGACTCCCGCACCAGCGCGCGCAGCGCCGGGCTCTCCGCCAGGTGCCGCGAGATGTCCCCGACGACCGCCAGCCGCAGCCGGTAGTTCACGAACTTCTGCATGACCTCGCCCGCGAACCGCGTGCCGAGCGAGAAGAACCGCCCGTCCAGCCGCGCCGCCGGCACCGCCACCACCTGCGCGCCCAGGAACACCGCCCCGATCAGGTCGAGCGCGTCCTGCTCGGTGGCGACCGGCGGCCCGTCCGGGTCGCACATCAGCACCTGCACGCCCGCCCGCTCCCGCACCTCGTCAGCCATCGCCGTCCTTTCTCCCGCCGGCCGGGCCGTCCTCCAGGACGCCGCCGTCCAGCACCGCCTCGATCAGCCGCAGCACCTCCGCGGTGGCCGCCACCCCGCCCAGCACCACGATCTTCATCCGCCCGCGCTCCTCGTCGTGGACGGTCTGGACGCGCACCGCGCCCCCGCCGCCGCGCCCGGTGTTCACCCCGGCCAGCACGACGGTGGCGAGCCGGTCGGCGGCGACGCGGCCGACCCCGTCGACCTGCACGATGCTCGACACCTCCGCCCGCCCCGCACCCCCACCGCCCGGTGCGCCGCCCGGTCCGCCGACGGCCGGGCGCGGACCCCCGGTCAGCGCCTCCAGCGCCGCCGCCGAGATCCGGTACTGCTTGCCGATCCGCACCGCCTCCAGCCGCCCGGCCCGGATGTAGCCGCGCACCGTCCGCACGTGCAGCCCGAGGAGGTCCGCGACCTCCTCCACCGAATACATTCGCTCCGCCATCACTCCGCAAACTACCCTAACAACGGTCAGATAGGGAAGTTTGCGGAAGATAACCTGGGTGCGGGAACGGCCGGCGCGGGCGTAGCGTGGCCCGCGGACGCACGGCGGCACGGGGGAGGGACGAGGGATGGCGGACGGGGAACGCGGGACGGTCACCGTGCTGACCGGGCCGTGCGGCGCCGGGAAGAGCACCGTCGCCCGGCTCCTGGCCGGACGGCTCGCGCCGAGCGTGCGCCTGCACGGCGACGACTTCTTCGCCGCCATCGCCCAGGGCGCGATCCCGCCCTACCTGCCCGAGGCACAGCGGCAGAACGAGACCGTCGTCGCCGTCCAGGCCGCCGCGGCCGCCGGATACGCCGCCGGCGGCTACCACGTGGTGTTCGACGGGGTCGTCGGGCCGTGGTTCCTCGGCCCGTTCCGCCGCGCCGCCGCCGGCGCCGGCGTCCCCCTGCACTACGTGGTGCTGCGACCCGACCGCGACACCGTGCTCGCCCGCGCCACCGGCCGCGGCCCCGGCGCGCTCACCGAACCCGGCCCGGTCCTGCGGATGTTCGAGGAGTTCGCCGACCTCGGCGAGCACGAGCCCCGCGTCCTGGACTCCGCGGCCCTCACCCCCGAGCAGACCGCGCGGGCCGTCGAGCGCGGGATGGAGTCCGGCGCCTACCGCCTGCCCTGACCCCGGCCCGACCGGCACGACGCCGGGGGCGGGGCGCGGGCGTCACAGGCAGGAGGCGATGCAGTCCAGGACGCGCTCCAGCCCGTAGGCGAACTGCTCGGCGGGCTCCATGTGCGGCAGCGCCGCGTCCTTCACCACCCGGGCGAACATCGGATGCTCGCCGGCGTCGAGGAGCTGCTGGACGTAGGGGGAGCTCTGGCGCATCAGGTCCTGCACCGTCATGCCCGTGCGGAGCCGCTCGCGCTCCCGCTCGATCTCGGCGCGGACGGTGGTGACGACGTAGCCGTTCAGCATGGTCACCAGCGTGATGATGTCGTCGACCGGGATCCCGACGTCCAGGGCGCCGAAGCCGAACTCCAGGATCCGCAGCTGGTTCGGGCCGAACGTCGGGCGGGCGCGGTGCAGGTCGGCCAGCCACGGGTGCGCCAGCCACATCTCGCGGGTGTTGCGGGCGACCAGCGCCAGGTCGGCGCGCCAGTCGCCGGTCGGCCGGTCCGGGACGTCCAGGGTGCCGACGACGTGGTCGTACATCAGCTCGATCAGGTCGTCGCGGGAGGGGACGTAGCGGTACAGCGACATCGCGCCGGTGCCGAGCTCGGCGGCGATCCGCCGCATCGACGCCGCCTCCAGCCCGTCGGCGTCGGCGATCCGCACCGCCGCCTCGGTGATCTGCGCGCGGCTGTAGGCGGGCCTGGGGCCGCGGCCCTGCCGTTCGGGGACCGCGAAGATGCTGACCGCCTCGACGTCCGCCACCGTGCTCCCTCCGCCGCTCGCGGGACCCGATCCGGCCCCTCGTGCGGATTCTAGTTGCGTACATCGTACTCGGTTGTCTAGCCTGGCGTCACTCAACCGCGTACGGCGTACCCAATGGAGGCGATGATGCCGGACGAACCGATCGTGTCGGCCGAGGCGCTGCACAAGCGCTACGGCGGCACCAAGGCCCTGGACGGCCTCGACCTGGCCGTCGCCCCCGGCACCGTCTGCGGGCTGCTCGGCCCCAACGGCGCCGGCAAGACCACCGCCGTGCGGATCCTCGCCACCCTCGCCGACGCCGACTCCGGCCGCGCCCGCGTCGCCGGCCACGACGTCGCCGCCGAACCCGACCGGGTCCGCGCCGCCATCGGCCTCGCCGGCCAGTACGCCGCCGTCGACGAGAAGCTCACCGGACGCGGCAACCTGCGCATGTTCGGCCGCCTCTACCACCTGCCCCGCCGCGAGGCCCGCCGCCGCGCCGACGAGCTGCTGGAGCGGTTCGGGCTGATGGAGGCCGCCGACCGGCAGGTGGCCGGCTACTCCGGCGGCATGCGCCGCCGCCTCGACCTGATCACCAGCCTCATCCTGCGGCCCCGGGTGCTGTTCCTGGACGAGCCCACCACAGGCCTGGACCCGCGCAGCCGCGGCGAGATCTGGGACGCCGTCCGCGGGCTGGTCGCCGACGGCACCACCGTCCTGCTCACCACCCAGTACCTGGACGAGGCCGACCGGCTCGCCGACGACGTCGTCGTCATCGACCACGGCCGCGTCATCGCCGGCGGCACCCCCGACGAGCTGAAGGCCTCCATCGGCGACCGGCTCGACGTCGCCCTCGCCGACCCCGCCGACGCCGGCGAGGCCGCCCGCGTCCTGGCCGGCCTCGCCGGCGCCCACCCCGACCTGGACGGCGCCCGCCTCACCGTGCCGCTCACCCGCGGCGCCGTCCGGCTCGCCGACGTCGTCCGCGAACTCGACCGCGCCGGCGTCGCCGCCGAGGACGTCGGCCTGCGCCGCCCCACCCTGGACGAGGTGTTCCTGCGCCTCACCGGCCGCGACGCCGACCCCGCCGCCGACGAGCCCGGAGGCACGACCGGAGACACCGCCGGCGACCCGGCCGGCCGGCAGAAGGAGACCGTCCGATGAGCGCCCCCGCCCTGCCCGCCCGCCCGTCGTCGCTCGCGGCGCGGCTGCGCTGGACCGCCGCCGACGGCCTCACCCTCGTCGGCCGCGAGCTGGGCCGGCTGCGCCAGGAACCCGGCGAGCTGATCGCCGCGCTGATCTTCCCCGCCGTCATGGTGGTGCTGTTCGGGTACGTGTTCGGCAGCGCCATCACCGTCCCCGGCGGCGGCAACTACCGCGAGTACCTGATGCCCGGCCTGTTCGTCATGGTGTCGTTCACCTCCGTCATGGCCGTCACCATGCGGGTCGCCACCGACGCCTCCCGCGGCGTCATGGACCGGTTCCGCGCCATGCCGATGGCGCGCTCGGCCGTCCCGTTCGGGCAGGCCGGCGCCGACGTGCTCAACGGGGTGCTCGCGCTGGTCATCATGGCCGCCACCGGCCTGGTCGTCGGATGGCGCGCGCACCGCGGCCTGTGGCCGACCGCCGAGGCGTTCCTGCTGCTGGTGCTGCTGCGGCACGCGCTCAGCTGGGCCGGCTGCTTCCTCGGGCTGGTGGTGCGGAACGAGCAGACCGCCGACCAGTTCGTCCCGCTGGTGTTCCCGGTCACCATGCTGTCGAACTCGTTCGTGCCGACCGGCGGGATGCCCGGCTGGCTGCGGGCCGTCGCCGACTGGAACCCCGTCAGCGCCGCCACCGCCGCCTGCCGGCAGCTGTTCGGCAACCCCGGCGCGCCCGCCGCCCACACCGGCCTCGCCTGGCCCCTCGCGCACCCCGTCGCCGCGACGCTGCTGTGGTCGATCGCGCTGACCGCGGTGTTCGCGCCGCTGTCGGTCCGCACCTTCCACCGGCGCGGCCGCTGACGGGACGGGCCGCGCCCCCGGGGCGAAGTCCTGCCCGGGGGCGCGGCCCGCGCGCTCACACGCCGAACGGCGCCGCGTACTCGATCACACCGGACGGCACCGGGCCCGGGCCGCCGCCGAGCACCAGCGCCATCAGCGCCTCGTCCGGCACCTCGAATCCGGCCGAGATCCCCAGCGTCGACGCCCGCGTGAACCCGAACCGCGGGTAGTAGCCGGGATGCCCCAGCACCACCACCAGCCGCTCACCGCGCCGCTGCGCCGCCGCGAGGACCGCGCGGACCGCCGCGCCGCCCGCACCGTGCCGCTGATGCTCGGGAAGCACCGCCACCGGCGCCAGCGCCAGCGCGTCCGCGCCGCCGACCCGGCAGCGCGTCAGCAGCGCGTACCCGGCGACGCGCCCGCCGGGGTCCTCGGCCACGAACGCCAGGCCCGGCAGCCACGCCGGGTCCCGGCGCAGCGCGTCCACCAGATCGGCCTCCCCGGCCGTCGGGAACGCCGCCTCCAGCACCCGGCGCACCGCCGCCTCGTCCGCCGCCGTCTCCGGCCGCGTCGCCCACGTCCCGCTCATCGGCCGCGCCCCGCTCATCGGCCGCGCCCCCGCTCCTTGTACATCTGCCGCTGCCAGCGGCTGACGGCCTTCCACTTGTCGCGCTGCTCGGCGCGCAGCCGCGCGTCGGTCCGCGAGGCGATCCACGCGTTCTCCCGCAGCAGCTTGCGGTAGCTGTCCAGCCGCCGCTGCGGCAGCGACCCGTCCGCGACCGCCGCCAGCACCGCGCAGCCCGGCTCGGACCGGTGCGCGCAGTCGCCGAACCGGCACGCTCCGGCGAGCTCCTCGATGTCGGCGAACGCCTGCCGCAGCCCGTCGCCGGCGTCGAACAGCCCGACGCCCCGCAGCCCCGGGGTGTCGATCAGGACGCCGCCGCCCGGCAGCGGCAGCAGCTCCCGCCGGACGGTGGTGTGCCGGCCCTTGCCGTCGGACGCGCGGACGTCGCCCGTGGCGAGCACGCCCGAGCCCAGCAGCGCGTTGCCGAGCGTGGACTTGCCCGCGCCCGACGGCCCCACCAGCACCACCGTGCCCGACAGCACCGCCGCGACGACGTCCACGCCGTCGCCGGTCGCGGCGCTGCACGCCACCACGTCCACGCCCGGAGCGGCGGCGGCGACGTCCGCCTCCGCCTCGGCGCGGGAGGCGACCTGGTCGGCCTTGGTGAGCACCACCACCGGCCGGGCGCCGCTCTCCCAGGCCAGCGCCAGCATCCGCTCCAGCCGCCCGAGATCGGGCTCGGGCACCAGCGGCACCGCGATCGCGACGGTGTCGACGTTGGCGGCCAGCACCTGGCCGCGCGAGTCCCGCGCCGCCGACGACCGGACGATCGCGGTACGGCGCGGCAGCAGCGCCGCCAGCACCGGGCGCCCGTCCGGGCCGTCCGGCCGCAGCGCCGCCCAGTCGCCCGTGCACGGCGCCGCCGCCGGATCGTCCGGCGACCCGAGCGCCCCGGCCAACGCCCGGCCCGGACCCGACTCGGTCACCACGTCGCACAGGCCGCGGTCCACCGCGGCGACCCGCGCCGGCACCAGCCCGGCCGCGCGGTGCGCGAGGAAATCGTGCTCCAGGGTCTCGTCCCAGCCGTAGGCGGACAGGGAAGACCCGTCGAAAGAAGACAACGGAATGGAACCCTTCACAGGAAAGGGGCCTCGGCGAGCGCGCCGGACGGAACGGACCGGGGTCAGCCGGAGGCCCGGGAGATGAGGAGGCTGTGGCTGCTGCGCGCAGCAGCGACCGCGACGACGGCCATCCGACCTCACCCCCCTTTCGGTTCCGGCGGCCACCCTACCCGCCCGCCCCGCGCCGGGCCATCCGATTTCCCGGGGCCCGGCGCGTGCGCTTCCCAGGGGCCCGACGCGGGCGCCCGGGCCCGGCCGCGGGCGAAGGGGAGTGGAACGGGTAAACGGAAAGTATGGTGATTTGAGGCGGCGGAGCGTGATGGGGGACGTGACCGTGGACGAAAGGGACCAGCGGGACCGGCGGCCGCACGAGCCGGAGCCGCGCCCGCACGGGCGGAACCGGCCCGAGCGGCACCGGCCCGAGACGCGCCCGCAGGAGGCGCGCCCGCAGGAGCGCGGCCTCGCCGAGCGCGCCGACCAGGCCGCCGCCGAACGCCTGGAAGAGCTGTGGAACGGGCTCGCGCCCGTCGCCGGCGGCGCCGCCCGCCTCGCCACCACCGTCAGCGAACCCGTCCGGCACGCCGCCCGCGACGCCGCGTCCCTCGCCGCGGCCCGGATCGTCGAGCAGATGGCCGGCACCCCGGTGATGCGGGCCGTGGAGAAGGCCGCCCGCGACGCCGCCGTCAAGGCCGCCTCGGCCGCCGCGGAGAAGGCCGTGCGGGAGGCCCGCGCCGCCGCCGAGGCCAACCCCGCCACCGCCCCCGCCGTCGAGGCCGCCACCGCCGCGATGACCCTCGCCGAGCAGGCCGCCCAGCACCCCATGGCGATCGCCGCGCGCCGCCTGGCCGCCCGCAGCCCCCTCGCCCGCGCCGCCACCGCCACCGCGCTGGACATGGCGGGCCGCACCATGACCACCGCCGCCGCCTCGCCCGCCATGCAGGCCGCCACCCGCGCCGTCGTGGACGCCGCCATCGACGCCGTCGCCGACGCGGCCGTCGACGCCGCCCTGGTCGCCGGCCGCGACCTCGTCGGGCGCGTCGTCCGTGAGACGGCCCGCGAGACCGCCCGGGACCTGGCCGCCGCGCTGCGCGACCGCGCCCGCGGCTCCGCCGAGATCAACGCGATCGCCGCCGAGCTCACCCCGATCGCCGGCGCCGCCGTCGACGCCGGCCGCGACCTCGCCGAGCGCACCGGCGCCCGCGACGCCGCCCGCTCGGCGAGCGGGCTGCTGGCCGCCGCCGCGGGCGGAGCGTTCGCCCGCACCGCCCGCGACCTGGCCGTCCGCGCCGCCGCGCAGGCCGCCACCGCCGCGATCGAGGTCGTCATGGCCGACCTGCTCCGCGAGGCCCTGAAGATCGCGATGAAGGACGTGCTGCGCGACATGGTCCTGGACGTCGCCCGCGACGTCGTGGTGGACGTGGCCCGCACCACCTGGGTCACCGCGACCCGCCCCGCGCCCGGGCCCGTCGTCGTCCGCGCCACCGCCCGAACCGTCACCACCGACCGAACCGTCACCACCGAGCCGGCGGCCGACGACCCCGGCGACGCGCCGCCCCGCTGAAGCCGCGCTCAGAACTTTCTGAAAGATCCATGAGAAACGCCCGCCCGCGGCCGGACCCCTCACCGGCGGTGTTTACGGTGAGTGCATGGAGCCCGGCACCCCGCAGGCGGCGCCCGCCGCCCGGATACTGATCGTCGACGACGAGCCCGCCGTCCGCGAGTCGCTGTCCAGCAGCCTGGAGTTCGAGGGCTACCGGGTCGCCGAGGCCGCCGACGGCGTCACGGCCCTGGAACGCGTCGAGGCCGAACGCCCCGACCTGGTCGTGCTGGACGTGCTCATGCCCCGGATGGACGGCCTGACCACCTGCCGGCGGCTGCGCGCCGCCGGCGCCACCATGCCGGTGCTGATGCTCACCGCCCGCGACATGGTCGGCGACCGCGTCACCGGCCTGGACGCCGGCGCCGACGACTACCTCGCCAAACCGTTCGAGCTGGACGAACTGCTCGCGCGGGTGCGGGCCCTGCTGCGGCGCAGCGCGATGAACACCGACCCCGGCGGCGACGCCCGCCGCGACGACGTCCTGGCCTTCGACGACCTGCGGATGGACACCCTCACCCGCGAGGTCACCCGCGCCGGCCGGCCCCTCGCCCTCACCCGCACCGAGTACATGCTGCTGGAGATGTTCCTGACCCACCCCCGCCAGGTCCTCACCCGCGAGCAGATCCTCGAGACCGTCTGGGGCTTCGACTTCGAACCCGCCTCCAACTCCCTCGACGTGTACGTGATGTACCTGCGGCGCAAGACCGAGGCCGGCGGGCTGCCCCGGCTCGTGCACACCGTCCGCGGCGTCGGCTACGTGCTGCGGACGGCGGCGTCCCCGTGACCGCCGGGCGGCGCCCCGGCGCGGCACGCGCCCCCAGGCGCCCGCCGGTGACGCGGCGGCTGACGCTGCGGGCCCGGATGGCGCTGCTCACCGCCGCCGCCGTCGCGCTCGCCGTCGCCGTCTGCGCCGCCGCCGGCTGGTACCTCACCCGCAACCAGCTCTACCACGAGCTGGACCGCCGCCTCGGCGCGTTCTCCGCCGGCCCGCCCGGCGGCCCCGGGCCCGGCGGACCCGGCGGCGGACCGGGCCGCATGGCCCGGATGCTGCCCGAACTGCAGGAGGCGCTGCGCGACTGCCGGTCCGTCCCCACCAGCAGCGGCACCGACGGGCGCCTGCCCGGCCCCTACGAGATCACCCAGGTCGTCGACGCGCGCGGGCGGGGCTGCACCGTCCCCGACGCCGGGTCGCTGAAGGTCACCGCCGCCGACGCCGCCGTCGCCCGCGGCGACAGCGACCGCGCCCTGCACGACGGGACCGGCGTCAACTCCAGCGGCAAGTCCGAGGACGTGCGGATCCTCACCTACCCCGCGCAGGCCTCCGACGGCACCCCGTTCGCGGTGTCGGTCGCGATCTCCCTGGACGAGGTGGAGGGGCCGCTGGACAACCTCGCGCTGCTGCTGGTCGCCGTCACCGCCCTCGGCGTGCTGGTGTCCGCCGCCGCCGGCCTGATGATCGCCCGCGCGTCGCTGCGTCCCGTCGACGAGCTGACCGGCGTCGTCGAGCACATCGCCCGCACCGAGGACCTCGGCACCCGCATCCCCGCCGAGGGCACCGACGAGATCGCCCGGCTCAGCCGCTCCTTCAACGCCATGACCAGCGCGCTGGCCGCCTCCCGGGACCGCCAGCAGCAGCTCATCGCCGACGCCGGGCACGAGCTGCGCACCCCCCTCACCAGCCTGCGCACCAACATCGACCTGCTGCTGCGCGCCGAGGCCACCGGCCGCGACCTGCCCGCCGCCGCCCGCCACAACCTGCTGGTCAGCGTCAAGGCGCAGATGCAGGAGCTGTCCAGCCTGGTCGGCGACCTCCTCGAACTCGCCCGGCCCGACGAGGCCGAACCGGTCCTGGAGACCGTCGCGCTGCACGACGTGGTGGACCGCGCCGTCGAACGCGCCCGGCTGCGCGGCCCCGGCCTGACCGTCCGGGCCGACACGCAGCCCTGGTACGTCCGCGGCGACCCCGCCTCGCTGGAACGCGCCGTGGTGAACCTGCTGGACAACGCCGTGAAGTTCTCCCCGCCCGCCGGGACCGTCACCGTCCGGCTCGCCGGCGGTGAGCTCACCGTCCGCGACCACGGCCCCGGCATCCCCGCCGCCGACCTGCCGCACGTGTTCGAGCGGTTCTGGCGGTCCCCGTCCGCGCGGAGCCTGCCCGGCTCCGGGCTCGGCCTGTCGATCGTCGCCCGCGTCGTCGGCGAGATGGGCGGCCGCGTCGCCCTCGAACCCGCCGAGGGCGGCGGCGCCCTCGCCCGCGTCCGCCTCCCCGGCACCGGCGAGCCCCGCGACTGAAACACCGCCCGCACCGGCCCTCGCGGGTTTTCTCATACCGCGTTAATCAACGGCTCAGGGGCTTCCCACACCCGCACCCGAACCTCGGTCCCATGAGTCACCTTGTCACCGAACGGGGCACGCCCGCCGGGCCGCCCCCGCCCGTGCACGACCACGGCGGGCGGGGCAGGCTGGTCGAGGTGGTCATCCCCGTCCACAACGAGGAACGCGTCCTGGCCGCCAGCGTGCGCAGGCTGCACGCCTACCTGGCCGACACCTTCCCCTACCCGTTCCGGATCACCATCGCCGACAACGCCAGCACCGACGGCACCTGGCGCGTCGCCCAGGACCTGACCGGACGGCTGGACCGCGTCGACGCCGTCCACCTGAGCCTCAAGGGACGCGGACGGGCCCTGCGGCACGTGTGGGGCACCAGCGACGCCGACGTCGTCGCCTACATGGACGTGGACCTGTCCACCGACCTGGACGCGTTCCTGCCGCTGGTGGCGCCGCTGATCTCCGGCCACAGCGACCTGGCGATCGGGTCCCGGCTCACCCGCGGGTCCGCCGTCGTGCGCGGCCCCCGCCGCGAGGTCATCTCCCGCTGCTACAACCTGCTGCTGCGCACCACCCTCGCCGCCCGCTTCTCCGACGCCCAGTGCGGCTTCAAGGCCGCCCGCACCGAGATCGTGCAGGCGCTGCTGCCGTCGGTGGAGGACGAGGAGTGGTTCTTCGACACCGAGCTGCTGCTGCTCGCCGAACGCAACGGGCTGCGCATCCACGAGGTCCCCGTCGACTGGGTCGACGACCCCGACTCCCGCGTCGACGTCGTCCGCACCGCCCGCGACGACCTGCGCGGCATGGCCCGCGTCGCCCGCCGCATGCTCACCGGCGCCTTCCGCGCCCCCGTCGGCGGCCGCCGCACCCCCGCCGCCGGCGGCCCCGGAGCGGGCCTGCCCGCCGGGATGGCGCGGCAGCTGCCCGCCTTCGCCGTCATCGGCGCCATCAGCACCCTCGCCCAGCTGATCCTGTTCGTGCTGCTGCGGCTGATCATGGGGCCGCTGTGGGCGAACGCGCTGTCGCTGGTCGTCACCACCATCGGCAACACCGCCGCCAACCGGCGCTTCACCTTCGGCGTCACCGGCACCCGCCGCGCCCTGCGCCAGCAGCTCGAAGGCGGCGCGACGTTCCTGCTCGGCCTGGCGCTGTCCACCGGCGGGCTCGCCCTGCTGCACGCCGCCGCCCCCGGCGCGTCCCGCGCCGTCGAGGTCATCGCGCTCATCGCCGCCAACGGCGTCGCGACCCTCGTGCGGTTCCTGCTGATGCGCGCCTGGATCTTCCACCCCCGCCGCCTCGGCGACCGCGACGAGGGCGCCGGCTCCCCGCACGCCGGCGCCCCCCGCACCGCCCCCGGCACCGGCCCCCGCACCGACGTCACGATCTCCGGGGACGGCCGCGCGCCGGCCGCCGAGGAGACCGGAGGAACCCTCTGATGGCACAGACGATCCCCGCGCCCGCCGCACCGGCCGCGGCCCCCGAGCACGGCGGCCGGATCCGCCGGCTGCTGCTCGGCGCCCCCGGCGACCCGCGCTGGGCACGCCCCGCGCTGTGGGCGGTCCTGGCCGTCGCCGCCGCCCTGTACGCCTGGAACCTCACCTCCGGCGGCTACGCCAACGACTTCTACGCCGCCGCCGTCAAGAGCGGCACCCAGAGCTGGAAGGCGTTCTTCTTCGGCTCCCTGGACGCCGGCAACTACATCACGGTCGACAAGCCGCCCATGGTGCTGTGGGTGATGGAACTGTTCGGCCGCGTCATCGGCTTCGGCACCTGGGCGCTGCTGCTCCCGCAGGTCATCGAGGGCGTCGCCGCGGTCGCGCTGCTGTACGCCACCGTCCGCCGCGCGTTCGGGCACCCCGCCGCGCTCATCGCCGCCGCCGTGCTCGCCCTCACCCCGATCACCGTCGCGATCAACCGCGACAACAACCCCGACACGCTGCTGGTGCTGCTGCTGGTCGCCGCCGCGTGGGCGTGCCAGCGCGCCGTCGAGACCGGACGGCTGCGGCCGCTGCTGCTGTCGGCGTTCTTCGTCGGCTGCGGCTTCAACACCAAGATGCTGCAGGCGTTCCTGGTCGTCCCCGCGCTCGCGCTGGTCTACCTGATCGCCGGACGCCCCGGGATCGTGCGGCGCCTCGGGCACCTGGCCGCCGCCGGCGCCGTGCTGGTCGTGTCGTCGTCCTGGTGGATGCTGATCGTCGACGCGATCCCCGCCGCGAACCGGCCCTACATCGGCGGCAGCACCGACGGCACCGTCTGGGACCTGGTCATCGGCTACAACGGCCTCGGCCGCGTGTTCGGCGAGAACAACGGCCCCGGCGGCGGACGCGGCGGCCCCGGCGGCGGCGCCTCCTTCGGCGGCCAGCCCGGCGCGGGGCGGCTGTTCAACGACATCGTCGGCGGCCAGATCTCCTGGCTGATCCCGTTCGCCGTCATCGCCCTGATCGCCTGCCTGGTGCTGCTGTGGAAGCGGCCCCGCACCGACCTCGCCCGCGCCGCGCTGCTGCTGTGGGGCGGATGGCTCGCCGTCCACTACGTCATCTTCAGCTTCGCCGAAGGCACCTTCCACCCCTACTACACCACCGCCCTGGCACCCGCGATCGCCGCGCTCACCGGCGTCGGCGCCGTCCTGCTGTTCCGCGCCGGCCGCGGCGAGGCCCGCTGGGACCGGCTGCGGCCGCTCGCGGGCGCGGCCGCGATCGCCGCGACCGGAGTGTGGGCGTTCGTCCTGCTGGACCGCACCCCGTCCTGGCATCCCTGGCTGCGCTGGACGATCCTCGCCGCGACCGCGGCGTCCATCGCCGCGCTGCTGCTCGCCCGCCTCACCCGCCTCACCCGCCGCGCCGGCACCCGCGCGCTCGTGGCCGGGACCGCCCTGGCCGCCGTCGCGACGCTGGCCGGGCCGGGCGCCTACGCGGTGTCGGCGGCCTCGACCGCCTCGGGCGGCTCCAACCCGCAGGCCGGGCCGTCCACCGGATTCGGACCGGGCGGCATGCGCGGCGGACCCGGCGGCATGCCCGGCGGATCCCGAGGCGGCTTCCCGGGCGGCTTCCCCGGTGGCTTCCCGGGCGGCCAGGCGCGCGGCGGCGCACCGAACGGCGCCGCGCCCGGCGGGCAGAACCCCGGACAGAACCCCACCACGCAGCAAGGACGCACCGCACAGCAAGGAGGCCGGATGCCCTGGAACGGCGGTGCGGGCCGCGGCGGCTTCGGCGGCGGCCCCGACGGAGGCGAGGTCAGCGGCCAGATGATCTCCTACCTGGAGAAGAACCAGGGCGGCGCCACCTGGCTGCTGGCGGTGTCCAGCTCCCGGACCGCCGACCCGATCATCCTCAGCACCGGACGGCCCGTCATGGCGATGGGCGGCTTCACCGGCAGCGACCCCGCGATGACCGTCGCCAAGATGCAGAAGTACGTCAAGGAGGGCAAGCTCCGCTACGTCCTGCTCGGCGGCGGCATGGGCCCCGGCGGCGGGGACTCCTCGGTCACCGCGTGGGTGCAGAAGAACGGCACCCTGGTCGACCCCTCCGCCTACGGCGGCACCGCATCCTCGTCCGGCTCCACCGGCGCCCAGCTGTACAAGCTCGGCTGACCCCTGGGATATCCACCGATGACCTCCACGATCCAGGCCTCCCCGCCCGCCCACCGCACCCCGGGCGGGTGGGGAGGCCGCCCCCGCCGGCTCCTGCGCCGCCTGTGGCGCGGGCCCGGCACCGACCCCGCGTGGGCGCGGCCCGCGCTGCTCGCCCTGCTCGCCGCGACCGCCGTGCTGTACCTGTGGGGCCTCGGCGCGTCCGGCTGGGCCAACGCGTTCTACTCCGCCGCCGTCCAGGCCGGCGCCACCAGCTGGAAGGCGTTCTTCTTCGGCTCCTCCGACGCCGCCAACGCCATCACCGTCGACAAGACGCCCGCCGCGCTGTGGCCGATGGAGATCGCCGCGCGGATCTTCGGGGCGAACTCCTGGAGCATCCTGGTCCCGCAGGCGCTGATGGGCGTCGCGACCGTCGCGATCCTGTACGCGGCGGTCCGGCGCCGGTTCCCCGCCTGGGCGGGACTGCTGGCCGGGGCGTCACTCGCGCTCACCCCGGTCGCCGCGCTGATGTTCCGGTTCAACAACCCCGACGCGCTGCTGGTGCTGCTGCTGACCGCCGGCGCCTACGCCGCGATCCGCGCGCAGGAGAACGCGAGCACCCGCTGGCTGCTGGTCGCGGGCGCGTGCGTCGGCACCGGATTCCTGGCCAAGATGCTGCAGGCGTTCCTGGTCGTGCCGGTGTTCGCGGTGGTGTACCTGGTGACCGCGCCCACGCCCGTCCGGCGGCGGCTGTGGCAGCTCGTCCTCGCCGGCGCCGCGCTCGTCGCGGCCGCGGGCTGGTGGGTGCTGGCCGTCGCGCTGGTGCCCGCCTCGTCCCGCCCCTACATCGGCGGGTCCCAGCACAACTCCGTGCTGGAACTGGCGCTCGGCTACAACGGGATCGGCCGCCTCAACGGCGACGAGACCGGCGGCCTCGGCAACCTCAACCAGGACGCCGGCCTCGGCCGGATGTTCGGCGCAGCGATCGGCGGCCAGATCTCCTGGCTGCTGCCCGCCGCGCTGGTCCTGCTGGCCGCCGGGCTGTGGGTGACCCGCCGCGCTCCCCGCACCGACCCGGCCCGCGCCGCGCTGCTGGTGTGGGGCGGATGGCTGCTGCTCACCGGAGCGGTGTTCAGCGAGATGCAGGGCATCTTCCACGAGTACTACACCGTCGCGCTCGCCCCCGCCGTCGCCGCCCTGGTCGGCATCGGCGCCGCGCTGCTGTGGGAGCGGCGCCGCACCACGGAGGGCGCCGCGTTCCTTTCGGTGACGGTCGCCGTCACCGCCGTGTGGGCGTACGTGCTGCTGGGCCGCAATCCCGGCTGGCACCCCTGGCTCGGCCCGGCGATCGTCGTGGCCGGGCTGGTGGCGGCCGCCGCTCTGGCCGGTGTCCGGCTGCTGCGCGGGCCGCTGCTGGCCGCCGTGCTGGCGCTGGCGGCCGCCGCGTCCCTCGCGGGACCGGCCGCGTACGCGGTGGAGACGGCCGGCACCCCGCACTCCGGGTCGATCGTCACCGCCGGTCCCCGCACGTCCGGCGGCGGGTTCGGGCCCGGACGCGGCGGCCCGGGCGGCGGGCCCGGCCGGGCCGGCGGCGGCTGGAACCGCGGCCAGGGATTCGCGCCGCCGCAAGGCGGCGCGCAGGCCGGCACGCTCCCCGGCGGCCCCGGAGGCGGATTCGGCGGCCAGGGCAACGGCCGGCAGGGGGCGCAGGGCGGCGGGTTCGGCGGCGGACGCCCCGGCGGCGCGGGCGGCGGCCCCGGCGGGCTGCTGAACGCCGGAACGCCGAGCGCGCAGGTCACCGCCGCGCTCAAGGCCGGCGCCGGCTCCTACACCTGGGCCGCCGCCGCGATCGGGTCCAACACCGCCGCCGGCTACCAGCTCGCCACCGGCGAGCCGGTCATGGCGGTCGGCGGCTTCAACGGCACCGACCCCGCGCCGACCCTCGCGCGGTTCCAGAGCCTCGTCCGCCAAGGGAAGATCCACTACTTCGTCGGCGGCGGCGGGACGATGATGGGCCGCGGCGGCGGCAGCGGCAGCGACGACGCCCAGAAGATCAGCGCATGGGTCGCCGCGAACTTCAAGGCCGTGTCCGTCGGCGGCACCACCCTGTACGACCTGTCGGCAGGCGCGTCCCGGTGACCCGCCCGGCCGGGAGACCCGCCCGGCCGCGTGACCCGCGCCACGGCACGCGCCGGGGTCCGTGATGTACTCGGAGAGGAGACCGCGGCGACCCGACGACAGGGAGTGACCACGATGGCCGACACGCTCGACGACACCGCCGTCGCCGACCGCCTGCGCGACCTGCCCGACTGGACCAGGAACGGCGACGAGATCCGCCGGGAGGTGAAGGCGCCCTCGTTCCTGGAGGGCATCGCGGTGGTCGACGAGGTCGCCCGGGCCGCCGAGGACGCCGACCACCACCCCGACATCGACATCCGGTGGCGGACGCTGACGTTCGCGCTGTCCACCCACAGCGCCGGCGGCCTGACCGGCAAGGACTTCGACCTCGCCGCGGTGATCGACCGGATCGCCGGCCGGCACGGCGCCCGGTAGCGGCCGTGGCCGTCCAGGTGGCGGTGTGCGGCCCCGCCGAGTGCACCGAGCACGACTGGGACCGCGCCCACGAGACCGGGCGGCTGCTGGCCCGCCGCGGCGCCGTGCTGATCTGCGGCGGGCACGGCGGCGTCATGGCCGCCGCCGCGGCCGGCGCCCGCTCGGCCGGCGGGACCGTGGTCGGGGTGCTGCCGGCGGCGGGCCGGTCCGCCGCCGGCCCCGACCTGTCGGTCGTGCTGCCGACCGGGCTCGGCCAGGCCCCCCACCACCTGATCGTCAACGC
>NZ_JBEZJL010000037.1:0-101335 GCF_040651755.1 Actinomadura sp. NPDC048394
AGGGGCCGCAGAGGCTCCAAAGTCAAGGGTGGACGAAGTCCATCGCGTAGCGACGCCGAAGGCGCCCTTGACTTTGGAGGGGCGGCCCCGTACGCAAGCGCCACCCCACCACCCGAACACCCTTTTCTCCGATCTCCCGAAGACACGTGGGCTGGCTACAGAGACTCGGGCGCGCAAGACGAAATCGAAGTCATGGGCGTTTGTGAGCGACCCAGGGGAAGGTGGTCGGGCTACAGGTCCATGGCGGATACCACTACGCGGAGGTGGGCGGCATCGCGGCGGTCCACGGCTGCTTGGCGCTGGGTTGGGCCGCCTTCGCTTGGGCGCTCTCCGCCGTAGTAGCGGGGAGCGTGGAAGGACGCGGACCCGAAGCCGCAGCTCGGCCCGTCCAGCGGCGCGGGCTCGGTGTCCGCCTCATCCTCCGTGCCGGACGTCGACAGACCGGAACGGTCGAGGAAGGCGCGGAGGCCGGACGTGGTGGTCTGGAAGGACAGCCGGAGGCTGTACTCGCCGAAGAAGGGATGCAGGTCGGAAGAGAAACGCACGTCGGTCGCGTCCGGCGGGATCACGAGCCCGAAGTGCCCGGTCACCTCGGCGAGGGAGACGTTGCTTCCGGGGCAGGCGCGCGTGTCCTTCACGTCCGGTCCTCTCGGGTCCCATGTGAGGACGAGCCGGACGGTGATCGCGCTCGCGATCAGGAGGACGGCGCATGCCACCCCGAGAGCGAGGCGGCCGCGGCGACGCAGGGCCATGGGGTCTCCTCGCTACTCGCCCCGGGAAGCCTACAAGCGGGGTGGCGAGGGCGGTTAGCTGTCGAAGCCTAGGCCGAGGGTGTCCATGGTGCGGAGCCACAGGTTGCGGCGGCCGCCGTTGCGGTCGGCGGCGGCCATGGAGCGGCGGGTGAGTTCGATGCCGAGCCAGCGCAGCGGTTCGGGCGGGAACGGGACGGGCTTGGTGCGGACCATGGCGAGGCGGGTGCGCGGCGTGTCGAGGCCGTCGAGGCGGTCGAGGATCACCTGGGCGGCGAAGCGGGTGGCGCCGACGCCGAGGCCGGTGAAGCCGAGCGCGTAGGCGGCGCGGCCCTGCGCGGCGGTGCCGAAGAACGCGGAGAACCGGGTGCAGGTGTCGATGACACCGCCCCAGGTGTGCGTGAACCGGACGCCTTCGAGCTGCGGGAACGTGCGGAAGAAGTTGCCGGCGAGGACGCGGAACGTGTCGGGGCGCTGGTCGAGGTCCGCCGAGACGCGGGACCCGTAGTGGTAGACGGCGTCGTAGCCGCCCCAGAGGATCCGGTTGTCGGCGGTGAGCCGGTAGTAGTGGAACTGGCTGCCGGAGTCGGCCATGCCGTGCCGGTTCCGCCAGCCGACGGTGGCGAGCTGGGCGTCCGTCAGCGGTTCGGTGACCATCGCGTAGTCGTAGACGGGGACGACGTACGGGCGGACCCGGTGGACGAGCGAGGGGAACGCGTTGGTGGCGAGGGCGACGCGCCGGGCGAGGACGCGGCCGTAGGCGGTGGTGACGGCCATGCCCGCGCCGTGCGGAGCGAGGGATGTGGCGGGGGTGCGTTCGTAGATGCGGACGCCGAGCCGGACGCAGGCGTCGCGCAGTCCCCAGGCGAGCCGGGCGGGGTTGACGAGGGCGGTGCGGTCGCGGTCGAGGAGTCCGGCGAGGTAGGTGGGGGAGTCGACCTCGGCCCTGACCTGCTCGGTGTCGAGGAACTCGGGGGACAGGCCGTGGCGGCGCATGGCCTCGGCCTCCTCGCGCAGTTCGCGGACCTGGTGGGGGCGGGTGGCGACGTTGAGCTCGCCGGTGCGCTCCCAGTCGCAGTCGATGCCGTGCCGGCGCAGGGTGTCCTCGATCTCGTCGAGGTTGCGCAGGCCGAGCCGTTCGAGTTCGGCGAGCTCGGCGGGCCAGCGGGCGAGGCCGTTGCCGAAGCCGTGGGTGAGGCTGGACGAGCAGAACCCGCCGTTGCGTCCGGACGCGGCCCAGCCGGCCTCGCGGGCCTCGACGAGGACGACGTCGCGGCCGGGGTCGCGTTCCTTGGCGAGCAGGGCGGTCCAGAGGCCGCAGTAGCCGCCGCCGACGACGGCGAGGTCGGCGTGCTCGTCGCCGGCGAGGGCGGGGAAGGCCGCGGGGCGCGCGGGGTCGTCGAGCCAGAAGGGGACGGGTTCGGCGTGCACGAGCGCGCGTGCGGGATCAGCGGCGGTGGCCTGCGACATGCCACTAATTTAGCGGCTTGCGGCGAAGATTTCACTAATCGAGTTGCTACACCGGGGGGAGGCTACTGATTTAGTGGTCGGTGCGTGCCCCAGCGGTAGCTCTCCTTGCGGAGCTGGAGGTAGACGAACGTCTCGGTGCCCGCGACGCCGGGGATGGAGCGGATGCGGGACGCCAGCACCTCCGCGAGGTGCGCGTCGTCGTCGCAGACGATCTCGCAGAGGATGTCGAAGCCGCCCGCGCAGAGCACCACGTAGATCGTCTCCGGCATGTCCGACAGCGCGGACGCGACCGGTTCGAGCGGTCCGGAGACCCGCACCCCGACCATGGCCTGCCGGTGCCCGCCGACCAGCAGCGGGTCGGTGACCGCGACGATCTGGACGACGCCGGCCTCGGTCAGCCGCTGCACCCGCTGCCGGACGGCCGCCTCCGACAGGCCGACCACCTTGGCGATCGCCCCGTAGGAGCGCCGGCCGTCCTCCTGCAGCTGCTCGATGATCTGCCACGAGATGTCGTCGAGGTCCGGCCCGGCCGTGCTCTTCCTGCTCATGGCCCGCATCATCGCAGGCCGCCGCCCAGGCGGCGTACCGATCACCGCAATGCGGGACGTCGCCGCCCGGACTGAGACGGATCAGGAGAAGGCGGGCGGGGTGATGCGGGGCGCGCGGTCCTCGATCGCCTGCGCCGCGTCGAGGACGAGGTCCTCGGCGAACCGGCCGCCGATGAGCTGGACGCCGATCGGCAGGCCGTCCGCGACCGCCGCGGGCACCGACACGCCGGGGAACCCGAGGACGGGCAGCGACGTCATCGGCCACTGCGCGTCGACGATGCTCCGGCCGCGGTCCGGGTCGAGGATGTCGGCGTCCTGCTCGAAGGGCGGTTCGGCGGAGATCGGGGTGAGCAGGAGCATGCCGGTGCCGAGCATCTCCTGGAGCCGGGTGATCAGCGTGGCGCGGTGCGCCCAGCCGGTGACGTAGGCGGTGATGCCGGGTTCCTCGCCCCACAGCCCGGCGGCGTGCTCGAACGCGTACCGCATGTGGACGCGGAGGGGCTCGTCGGCCATCTCCAGCATGCCGGGCAACCCGGGGCGCAGGTCCTCGAACAGCAACAGCGACCAGAGCCGCGCGGCCTCGGCGAGCAGCGGCAGCTCGATCTCCTCGACCTCGTAGCCGGCGTCCGCGAGCCACCGCGCCGCCTCGCTCACCGCCGCGTCGACGGACGGGTGCGGCTTGGCGATGCCGACGTCGCGGACGACGCCGACGCGGATCGGGCCGCCGGTGCGCGGCGCGGCGGCGGGCAGGGCCGGGACGCCGAACGGGTCGCGCAGGTCGGCGCCCGCCATGGCGTGCAGGGCGAGCCGCGCGTCGGCGACGGTGCGGGCCATCGGTCCCTGCACGGCCCACGCCTGGACGGTGAGGGGCGGTTCGGGGCCGGTGTCCTCGGGGGCGATCCAGTTGGAGATCAGCCCGACGGTCGGGCGGACGCCGACGACGCCGCAGCAGCCGGCGGGGAAGCGGATCGAGCCGCCGATGTCGTTGCCCTGCGCGAGCGGCGTCATCCCGGCGGCGAGGGAGCTGGCGGCGCCGCCGCTGGACCCGCCGGGGGTGTGCCCGGCGCTCCACGGGTTGAGGGTGCGGCCGTGCGGTTCGTTCTCGGTGAACCAGCGCACGGAGAACGCGGGCGCGTTGCTGCGGCCGAGGAAGACGGCGCCGGCGGCGCGGAGCGCGGCGACGGACGCGTCGTCGTGCGTCGCCGTCATCCCGGCCATGGCGGCGACGCCGTGGCTCATCAGGGCGCCGCGCTGCGGCGTGTTGATCTTGGTGGAGACGGGGACGCCGTGCAGCGGGCCGAGCTCCTCGCCGGCGGCGACGGCGGCGTCCGCGCGGCGCGCGTCGGCGAGGGTCTCCTCGGGGTGGACGTCGGCGAGCGCGTTCAGCTCGGGGTTCACCGCCTCGACCCTGGCCAGGCACGACTCCGCCACCTCGACGGCCGAGACCCGCTGCTCGCGGATCAGCGCGGCGACCTCGGTCACCGGCAACTGCCACAGTTCCATGCCTGCTCCTCGGGCTCGTCGGGAGGTCGTGGGGCCGGAGGGCACCGGCGATGGCGAGGAGCGTACGTCATGCAACGCTGATGTACAACGGTGTTGTATGACGCGTTCTCCGGCGTTACCCTGCGGGCATGCCGGTGGAGATCGATATCGACCAGCGCCTCGCGACCATCGCCGACGCCACCCTGGACATCGTGGCGGCGGACGGTCTCGACGGCGTGTCCATCAGGGCCGTCGCCAAGCGGATCGGCGGCTCGACGACCCTCGTCACCAACTACCTGCCCACCAGGGAGGCGCTGCTGCGCAACGCGATAGAGCACGCCATGCGGGACTGGGACGCCGAGCTGGACCAGGCCCTCGAAGGCACCCCCGCCGCCGGGCGGCTGGCGGTCCTGGCCCGCTGGGCGTGCTCGACCACCGGCAACGACGAGGTGCTCCGCCGGCTGTTCCTGGAGATCCTCGGCCGCAGCGGCCGCGGGTCGGACGCGCTCCAGCTCATCCGCGACGACGCGCGCCACAACCTGGACGGGCTCGTCGACGCCGCGCGCGACGCGGGCGCGGCCGACGCCGCGTTCGCCGCCGACGTCCTGCACCTGGTGTTCCGCGGCTTCTACGTCTCCAGCCTGGAGGCGCCCGAGCGCTGGAACAGCGAGCGGATGACCCCGCTCGTCGACCGGCTCGTCACGCTGCTGACCACCGGGCCCTGACGAGGAGCCGCGCATGGACCTGGACGTGAACGCGCACGGCGCGGCGGGCCACGGGGGCGCCCGCCCAGTCGCCCGCTCAGCCGGTCGGCGGCGGGGCGCGGTGTCCGGCCTCCAGGCCGGCGAGGAGCTGCGCGGCCAGGGCCTTCATGCCGGCCTGGCGGGTCGCCGGGAACGGCAGCGGCGCGAGGGTGGAGTGCCCGAACGCCATGCAGATCAGCGCGTAGGCGAGCTGCAGGCTCTCCGCCTGGGCGCAGCCCGGGACGGCGTCGCGGATCGTCCCGGCGATCTCGCGTTCGAGCCGGGCGTAGCTCTCGTAGATCCGGCCGCGGAGCCGGACGTCGTGCATCGCGCCGCTGATGAGCGCCTCGATGACGAGGTCGTCCTCGTTGCGGGCCATCTGCGGGCCGAACAGATAGTCGACCAGCGCGGGCAGCCGCGCGGCCGGTTCCCGGTCGTTCAGCGCGTCCCGCATCGAGGCGAAGTACGGGGTGATGACGTGGTCCCACAGGGCGTCGATGAGCTCGTCGCGGTTGCCCGCGTAGTGCCGGACGTGCGAGCGGCTCATCCCGGCCGCCGCGGCGATCCGCTCCTGCGTGCTGCCCGCCAGGCCGTGCCGGGCGACTGACCGGGCGGCGGCCCGCAGGATCTGCTCGCGCCGCTCGGCGGCGAGGCTCGGCCGTCCCAACGGCCCTCCTTTTCGCCTTCGATAGTTCTGCTGAACGGAAGGACAATGCGCGCTTCAGGATAGCGCCGCGTTCCCTCATAACGAGACCCAGGACGCCCTCGGCCCGACCTTCCGCCGTTTTGTTTTGCGGTATTGACAATCAACTCGGAACGAACCACGCTGCGATTCCCCTCCCGGTCCCGGCCCGCCCACCATCCGAAGGGTCCACCCGATGACACGTTCACGCCTGGCCGCGATCACCGCGATCCTCGCCGGTTCCTGCACCCTCGCCGCGTGCGCGGACGGCGGCGGGTCCGCGGCGGCGGCCGCCCCGTCCCTCACCACGTCCGTCCCGGCCCCGGTCAAGGACGTCGACACCGTCACCTGGAACCTGCCGCCCGGCGAGCCGCCGACGCTCGACCCGGCGCAGTCCGCGATCGAGTCCGTCAGCACGCCGCTGGCGAACATGTGCGAGGGGCTGTTCGGTTTCGGCCCGAACTATGAGCGGGTCCCGGCCCTCGCCACGTCCGTCGACCATCCCGACGACCTCACCTACGTGATCCACCTGCGCGAGGGCGTGACGTTCTGGGATGGCAAGCCCGTCACGCCCGACGACGTCGTCTACAGCGTCAAGCGGATCCTCGACCCGAAGCTCGGCTCGTCCTGGATCGGCTGGGCGGAGCGGCTGCGGAGCATCGAGCCGACCGGCGCCCGCGAGGTCACGATCAAGCTGAAGCAGCCGGACGTCCTCGTCCCGAACTTCTTCGCGACTCCCGCGTTCGACGTCGTGGAGAAGGCGTTCGCGGAGTCCGCCGGCAAGTCGTTCGGGACGGCCGGGCACGGCGTGATGTGCACTGGCCCCTACAAGCTCGCGAGCTGGACGCAGGGCCAGAACATCACGCTGACCCGCAACGACTCCTGGTGGAACACCGAGGTGAAGCCGAAGGTGAAGAACCTCAAGTTCACCTTCATCACCGACCCGTCCGCGCAGACGGCCGCGCTCGACAGCGGTGACGTCGACGGCCAGTTCAGCGTCCCGCGCGCCGCGCACGTCCGGCTGAAGAACAAGGGGAACCTGCTGTTCGGGCAGAGCCTGTCGCCGACGTTCCTGTCCGTCCTGAACCAGAAGGGCGCGCTGTCGGACCCGGCGACGCGGCAGGCCGTGCAGGCGCTGATCGACTACAAGGGCATCATCAAGTCGGTCTACCAGGGCGCGGCGCAGCCGCTGCGGGCGCTGGTCCCGCCGGCGGCGTGGGGCTACGGCAAGGACGTCTACCAGCAGGCCTACGACGCGCTGCCGCAGCCCGCGCAGGACCTGGAGAAGGCGAAGAAGCTCGTCGCCGGGTCCGCGAAGGCCAAGCAGAAGATCGTCCTGGCGTACACGACGGCGATCGACGAGGAGTCGCGGACCGCCACGGCGATCGCCGACGCCGCCTCGCAGGCCGGGATGCACGTCCAGTTGAAGCCGCTCACCGCCGAGCAGTACGGGGCGATGTTCGCCTCGCCGCAGGCCCGCGCGGGCGTCGACCTGTTCCTGTCGAGCGGCTACCTCGACTTCCCCGAGCCGCTGACGTACTACCAGTTCTTCACGACCGGCAACTTCTACAACTTCGCCGGATACAGCAACGAGGACTACGACACCGCGATCCGGACCGCGATCGCTACCGCCGACCCGGCGGCGCGCGCCCGCGAGGTGACCAAGGCGCAGGCGATCATGGCGCACGACCTGGTGAACATCCCGATCGCGACGCAGTACGTCAACGTGTACTACAAGGCGGGCCTGACCGGCCTCGTCCCGCGGCAGAACTACCTGTACGTCCCGTGGGCGACGACGCTCGGCGGCAAGGGATGACCGCCCGCACGCTCGCGCCCTGGATCGGGAAGCGCGCGCTCGGCGCGGTCCTGACGGTCCTGGTCGCGTCGGTCCTCATCTACGGGGCGCTGCGGCTCGTCCCCGGTGACCCGGTGCTGGCGGTGACGTCCGGGCGCCGCCTCACCCCCGACCAGATCGACGCCCTCCGGCACGCGTACGGGCTCGACAAGGGGTTCGCGCAGGGGTACCTCGCGTGGATCGGCGACGCCGTCCACCTGGACCTCGGCCGGTCGCTGACCTACCAGACCAGCGTGACGTCGCTGATCGGGAGCCGGCTCGGCGTGTCCGGCCTGCTCATCGCGTACTCGGCGGTGCTCGCGATCGCCGTCGGGACGGGCGTGGCGCTGGTGTCGGCGGTCAAGGGCGGTATCACCGACCGGATCGCGACCATCGCCGCGTCCCTGACCACGGCGACGCCGCCGTTCGTCGCGGCGATCGTGTTGCTGTCGGTGTTCGCGGTCGGGCTCGGCTGGTTCCCGTCCACCGGCGCGGGCACCGGCCTCACCGACCGGCTCTGGCACCTGACGCTGCCCGCCGTCGCGATGGCGATCGCCGCCTTCGGCGTCCTCGCCCGCGTCGGGAACGCCGCGTTCGCCGACGAGCTCGGCCGCGAGCACGTGGCCGCGGCGCGCAGCCGCGGCGTGGACGGCGCCCCGCTGATCCGCCGGCACGTCGTCCGCAACGCGCTCGGGCCGCTGCTCACCGTCATCGGGGTGCTGGTCGCGAGCCTGTTCGTCGGCACCGCCGTGATCGAGACCGCGTTCGGCCTGGACGGCGTCGGGTCGCTGCTCGTCACGTCGGTGTCGCGGCGGGACTTTCCGGTCGTGCAGGGCGTCTCGCTGCTCGGGGTGCTGCTGTTCGTCGCCGTGAACACGCTGGTCGACCTGGCACTGCCCTTCATTGACCCGCGCGTCACCGCGGGAGGGCCGCGCAGATGACCCTGACGATCCCCGCGCTGCGGGCGCGCGCCGCGAGACGGCGGCGCCGCCGCCCGCTCGGCGTCACGCTCGCGGTCGCGTTCCTGCTGGTCGCCGCCGTGACCGGCGCGCTCGCCCCGCTGCTCGCGCCGCACTCCCCGAACGCCACGAGCCTGCTGGACTCGCTCGCGCCGCCCGGCACCGCCGGGCACCTGCTCGGCACCGACTCCACCGGACGCGACGTGCTGTCCCGGCTGATGTACGGGGCGCGGCTGTCGCTGCTCGCACCGCTCGGCGTGGTGCTGCTGTCCGGGATCCTCGGCACGGCGGCCGGGCTGCTCGCCGCCCGCGCCGGCGGCTGGGTGGACGCCGTCCTGTCCCGCGCCATGGACATCGTGTTCTCGTTCCCGAGCCTGCTGCTCGCGATGCTGGTCGTCGCCGTGTTCGGGCCCGGGCTGACCGCCCCGATCTGCGCGCTGGCCGTCAGCTACACGCCGTTCCTCGGACGCGTCGTCCGGAGCGTCGCGCTGCAGGAGGGCGCCCGCCCGTACATGGAGAGCTACCGCGCCATGGGCTTCGGCGAGCTGCGGACGACCGTCCGGCACCTGCTGCCGAACATGATGCCGGTGCTGCTCGCGCAGAGCGCGCTGTCGTTCGGCTACGCGATGGTCGACCTCGCGTCGCTGTCCTACCTCGGGCTCGGCGTCCGCCCGCCCGCCGCCGACTGGGGCTCGATGATCAGCCAGGCGCAGAGCGCGATCCTGCAGGGCTCGCCGTGGAGCGGGCTGATCCCCGGCCTCGCCGTGCTGCTCACCGTCGTCAGCGTGAACGTGCTGGGCGAGCACATCGGCGGGTCCATCGCGAGGAGAGGGGAGGGGACGTGACCGTGCAGGACAAGGAGACCGCGCCGGAGACGGCGGCCCGCGCGGACGCGCTCGGCATCGCCGGGCTCAGCCTCGCCATCGGCTCGGGAGACGGCGCGGTGCCGCTGCTGGACGGCGTCACCGTCCGGGTCGGGCGCGGCGAGACGGTCGGGCTGGTCGGCGAGTCGGGGTCCGGGAAGTCGCTGACGGCCCGCTCCGCGCTCGGCATGTTCCCGCGCGGCGCGCGCGCCACCGGGTCGGTGACCGTCGGCGGCGTCGACGTGCTCGCCGCGGGCCGCGCCGCGCTGCGCGACCTGCGCCGCACCCGCGCGTCGATGATCTTCCAGGACCCGCGCGCCGCGATCAACCCGGTGCGCCGCGTCGGCGACTACCTCACCGAGGGGCTGCGGGCCCGCGGCGTGCCGTCACGCGAGGCCGCCGCCACCGCGCTCGACCTGCTCGAACAGGTCGGCATCCGGGACCCGCGCGGCGCGCTGCGGCGCCACCCGCACGAGTTCTCCGGCGGCATGCTGCAGCGCGTCGTCATCGCCGGCGCGCTGTCCACCGGGCCGGAGCTGCTGCTCGCCGACGAGCCCACGACCGCGCTCGACGTCACCACGCAGGCCGAGGTCATCGGGCTGCTCAAGGAGATGCAGCGCACCCGCGGCACGGGGATGCTGTTCGTCACGCACGACCTCGACCTCGCCGCCGCGATCTGCGACCGCGTCTACGTCATGTACGCGGGACGGATCGTCGAGGAGGCCGCGGGCACCGCGCTGTTCTCCGCGCCCGCGCACCCGTACACGAAGGCGCTGCTGGAGGCGAGCCCGTCCGTGCACGGTGAGCGGACCGAGATCAGGGCGATCCGGGGACGGCCCCGCTCGCTCGCCGAGGCGCCGTCCGGGTGCGCGTTCCGCGACCGCTGCCCGCTCGCCGGCGACGACTGCGCCGAGTCCGTGCCCGCCGCCCGCCCGCACGGGACGTCCGCCGTCGCGTGCGTCCGGCCCGAGGAGGTGACGCGATGACGTCCGAACCCGTTCTGGCCGTGTCGTCGCTGGTCAAGAGGTTCGGCGACGTCACCGCCGTGGACGGTGTCGGCTTCGAGCTGATGCCCGGCGCGTCCCTCGGGATCGTCGGCGAGTCCGGCTCCGGCAAGACGACCACCGCGCGGATCCTCGCCGGCCTCGACGCGCCGACGTCGGGGACCGTGCTGCTCGACGGCGAGCCCGTCACCGGGCGGTCCAGGCGCGCCCGGCTCCGCCGCGCCCGCCTCCTCCAGATGATCTTCCAGGATCCGTACGGGTCGTTCGACCCGCGGCAGAGCATCGCCGCGTCCATCGCCGAGCCGATGCGGCTGCACCTGCCCGGCTCCGCCGCGGACCGGCGGGCCCGCGTCGCCGAGCTGCTCGACCAGGTCGGGCTCAGCGAGCGCGCCGGCGCGTCGCTGCCCCGCGACCTGTCCGGCGGGCAGCGGCAGCGCGCCGCGATCGCCCGCGCGCTCGGCATCCGGCCGCGCGTCCTCGTCCTGGACGAGGCGGTCGCCGCGCTCGACGTGTCCATCCAGGCGCAGATCCTCACGCTGCTGGACGGGCTGCGCCGCGACACCGGCATCGCCTACGTCTTCGTGTCCCACGACCTCGCCGTCGTCCGGCACATCACCGACACCGCCGTCGTGATGCGGCACGGCCGCATCGTCGAGCGCGGCGACACCGAGACGATCCTGCGCGAACCGCGGCACCCCTACACCCGCCTCCTGCTCGACTCGATTCCCGCGCCCGGCTGGGACCTCGACCGCGTGGCCCGCGACCGCCGCGCCCTTGACCCGTCCAGCTGAGGCGCCCCCTCACCCCCCTTCCGGAGAACACGTGCTGAACATCGAACGGGTCGGCCCCGCCGCCGTGCCCGCCGACGCCGACCAGGCCATGGTCCCGATGCGGGACGGCGTCCGGCTGGCCGCCGACGTCTACCGCGCCGCGTCCCCGTCGCCGTCGTCGCCGTCCCCGGGGCCGGTCGTCCTGATCCGGCTCCCGTACGACAAGGACGGCGCCTACTGCTTCATGCCGCTGATCGGCCGCTACTTCGCGGCGCGCGGCTACACCGCCGTCGTGCAGGACGTCCGGGGCAAGTACCGGTCCGAGGGCGCCGCCGAGTTCGCCGTCCACGAGGTCGACGACGGATACGACACCGTTCAATGGGTCACGGAACAGCCCTGGTGCAATGGCGATGTCGTCATGTGGGGCGATTCCTATTACGGCTTCACCGCGATCGCCGCCGCGATCGGCGGCCATCCCGCGCTCCGGGCGATCGCGCCGCGCGTCACCGGTTCCCAGCTGTCCACCGTCCTGGATCACGGCGACGGCACCCGCGACGTCGAGCAGACCAGCCGGAAAATGTACTTCGCCACGCACTACGTGGACGCCGACCGCTACGAATGGGAGCCCGACTGGACGCGCCGCCCGCTCCGCGCGCCCTTCGACGACTTCTTCGACCGGATCGGGAAACGCTCCGCGAACTTCGACGCGGAGTTCTCCGGCGAGTCCCGGTTCGTCCCGCCGCCCGTGAAGGCGCTGGTCGAGAGCCGTCCGGTTCCCGCGCTCTACACGATCGGCTGGTTCGACAACTGCGCCATCTGGTCCTGGCATGACGTCCGGGCGCTGTCGCGGCATCCCGGATGGGCCTCCCACCTGCGGCTGCGGCTGGAGGCCATCGACCACGAGAACTACCGCCTCCGCGACGCGCCCGTCGCCCCGTCCGACGACCACGCCGCCGACGCCGGCGCGCTGCGGCGGATGCTGCCCGGCTACCTCGACCCCGCGATCGAGTTCTTCGACGCCGTCCTCAACGGCTCCGCCGAAGAACTGCCCCGCGTCACTTACGAGATCTGCCACGGCGAATGGCGGGAAAGCGAGACCTGGCCGCCGCGCGAGGCTCCCGAATTCGAGTACTTCCTGGCGCCCGAAGGCCTCGCGGTCGAACCGCCGTCCGAGCCAAGCGTTGTCGCATGGACGCACGACCCGTCCGATCCGGTCCCGTCCCAGGGCGCGAACCCTTTCGCCGCCCTTTTCGACCGGTCCGATCTGAGCGCCGTCGGCGACCGCGACGACGTGCTCCGCTTCACCGGCCCTGCCTGCACCGGCGACACCGACCTCCTGGGCGCCGTGACGGTGACGCTGAACCTCGACGCACCGGCCGGCGCGCACGTCCACGCCCGCCTGCTCGACACCGGGCCCGGCGGCGACGCGTTCCTTATCGCCAAGGGCCAGCTGCGCCTCGACGCGCCGCGCGCCGCCGCCGTCCTCGACCTCCAGCACATCGCCTACCGGCTCCGCCCCGGCCACCGCCTCACCCTCGACGTCATGAGCGGCGACTTCCCCGAGTACGTCCCGGAGGCCCCCGCCGGCGCCGACCCGTGGACGTCCCCGCCCGGCGGCCCGGTGACCCGCCGCCTCACGCTCGGCGGCCCCGGCCCGTCGCGGCTGCGCATCGGCCCGTCGCGGCTGCGCATCGGCCCCGCCCGCGGGTGACGGCCGGGCCGGTCAGGCGTACGAGCCCTCGCCGAGGAACACCTCGATGAGGTCCTGCACGTCGTGGCCGGCCTCGGCCGGATGCCGGAACGGCCGGTCGGCGTTGATCGTGTAGGTGTTGCGGCGGCCGACGCGGGTCCGGACGAGGTACCCCGCCTCCTCCAGATCCGTGATGATCAGCTGCGCCGCCCGCTCGGTGATCCCGATCCGGTCCGCCACGTCCCGGACGCGCAGCTCGGGGTCCCGGGCGATGCAGATCAGGACGCGGGCGTGGTTGGTCAGGAACGTCCACGGCTTCCCGTTCCGCCGTGCTTCTGCGATCTCCATCTGCGCCTCGCTGTCGGGTGCTCTCCCCGGACGCCCGGCGTGCGAGAGGCCCGGACGCTGCCCCCACGCCGAAGGTCCGGTGGTGCCGGCCACATCGCCATGATACGACGAACCTTTGCCGAATTATTTTTCCGGTAACATCTTTGGCGTAAGCTCTGTCAGCCGTCGAGGTCGTCGTCCCGTGAGGAGGGTACTCCGCCATGCTCGCGCAGCCCGCCACGTCGCAGGTCACACCGGACACGGGGCCCGGTGAGGCCGGCCGCCCCGACCTCGCCGTCGAGACCGCCGCCCGCGAGGGCACGACGATCCTCACGATGCGGGGACGGCTGGTCGCCGAGACCGCCGTGACCGCCGAGGCGCGGATCCTGACCACGGCCGTGCTCTCCGCGCGCCCCCTGAAGCTGGTGGTCGACCTCACCGAGGTCGACGCGATCGACCAGCACGGCACCGGCCTGCTGACCAAGACCCGCTTCACGGTCCGCGCCGCCGGCGGCGCCCTGCGCCTCGTCGCCCCGCCCGGCGGCGCCGTCCACCCCGCGCTCAACCGGTACCTGCGCCGGATCACCGTGCCGCGGCTGGACGACGTCCCCGCCGCGTTCGGCGCGCAGGCGCCGAGCGGCACCCGCTGAGCGGCACCCGCTGAGCGGCACCCGCTGAGCGGCGCCCGCTGAGCCCGCGCCGGCGACTGCGGGCGGCGTGCGGGCTCCAGAGGGGGGAGCCCGCACGCGGCCCTCAGTTGTTGGTGTGGAGGTCGGTGTTGAGGGCGATCGTCCCGCCCTTCCGGGGCAGCGCCTCCACGGCGCCCGTGCCGGAGTTGCGGCGCAGCAGCAGCCCCGAACGCCCGGACAGTTCCGCCGCCTTCACCGAACTCCCGTCCGGCAGGGCCACCTTGGTGCCCGCCGTCACGTACAGGCCCGCCTCCACGACGCAGTCGTCGCCCAGCGAGATGCCGATGCCGGAGTTCGCGCCCAGCAGGCAGCGCTCCCCGACCGAGATGACCTGCTTGCCGCCGCCCGACAGCGTCCCCATGATCGACGCGCCGCCGCCCACGTCGGAGTCCGCGCCGACGACCACGCCCGCCGACACCCGGCCCTCGATCATGGACGCGCCGAGCGTCCCCGCGTTGAAGTTCACGAACCCCTCGTGCATCACCGTCGTGCCCGCCGCCAGGTGCGCGCCCAGCCGCACTCGCGACGCGTCGGCGATCCGCACCCCGGACGGCACCACGTAGTCGGTCATCCGCGGGAACTTGTCGACCCCGTCCACCGTGACCTGGCCGCGCGCCCGCAGCGCCGTCCGGACCCGCTCGAAACCGTCCACCGCGCACGGCCCGGCGCTCGTCCACACCACCGTCGCGAGCAGGCCGAAGATCCCCTCCAGGTTCACCCGGTGCGGCGTGACGAGCCGCGCCGACAGCAGGTGCAGCCGCAGGTACACGTCGTGCGCGTCCACCGGCGGGTCGGCGAGGCTGCCGATCTCCGTCCGGACCGCGACGGTCTCGACACGCCGAGCCGCGTCCGGCCCGACCTCGACGTCCGCGCCGAACACCGCGCGCGCCTCGCCGGCGTCCAGCCGCCGCGTCCCCTTGCCGGCGTCCCCGGCGAGCCGCGGCTCGGGGAACCAGGTGTCGAGCACCGTCCCGTCGTCCGCGACCGTGGCGATCCCGTCGCCGACCGCTCCGTCTGTCACAAATCCCGTTCCGACCATGCCGAACACGGTAACGGCCCCGCCTTGCCCGCGGCATCGCGGGCGACCCCGGCCGGGGCGGCGGCCGGGCCGGTGGCCGTCCGGTGGAGGCCCCCGGCCCGGGTGATCGCGAGGTTAACGGGGTGGCAATGATCGCGTAACGCGATCGCGCCGGTGGCTGCGGTCCCATGCGAGGGCAAACCTCACAAACCCCTTCTGACGTCGTGTAACGCACCCGTTGCGCGATGTTTCGGGGTCTGTCCTCGAAAGGCACTGCATGCGCGTGCACAGACGCGGCCGGCGAGCGGCCGTGGTGATGACGGCCCTCGCGGCGGCCGTCCTGTCCGTCTCCCCGGCCGACGCCGCACCGAACCCCCCGGCCTGGACGGTCGAAACCGTGCAGGGCGGGCATCGCCTGACCCTCCGGCTGGACGCGCCGCTGCCCGTCCGCGACGCCGTCCCCGAACTGGCCGTGGACGGCAGGTCGCTCGGCCCGGCGCAGGAGTCCCCCGACGGCCGGACCCTGACCCTCGTCACCGCCGCCCCCGAGGCCGCCGACCCGTCGTCGGTCGAGGTCGCCTGGAACGGCGAGGTGCCGTCGGCCGCGGCGCCGAAGTCGGCCAAGGCCGCACCGGCGCCGGCGCCGTCCGTCAAGGGCGGGAGGCTTCCGGTCGACCCGGCCGATCCGGGCCCGTACAGCGTGAAGGTGACCGGCTACGACCTCGGCGACACCGCGATGGAGCTCTCCGGTCTCGGCGGCCGCAAGGCCGAGATCCGCGCGGAGGCGTACCTGCCGGACAAGCGGGGCAAGGGGCCGCTCGTGCTGTTCCTGCACGGACGCCACTCGGCCTGCTACGACCCGGTCGCCTGGACGACGTCGAACTCCCAGTGGCCCTGCCCAAGCGGGCAGAAGCCGATCGACAGCTACAAGGGGTACCAGGAGCCCGCGAAGGTCCTGGCCAGCCACGGGTACACCGTCGTGTCGATCAGCGCGAACGGCGTCAACGCGGCCGACAACCCCTACAGCGACGACCGCGGCGCGCTCGCCCGCGGCGAGCTGGTGATGCGCCACCTGGACCTGCTCGCCCAGGGCACCAAGGGCAAGGGCCCGCTCGGCCCGATCTTCGACGACCGGCTCGACATGAACGACATCGGGCTGATGGGGCACTCGCGCGGCGGTGAGGGCGTGGTCAAGGCCGCCCTGCTCAACGACGGCCGCGACCACCCCTACGGCATCAAGGCGGTACTGCCGCTCGCGCCCACCGACTTCGCGCGGGCGACGCTGCCGAACATCCCGATGGCGGTGCTGCTGCCGTACTGCGACGGCGACGTCTCCAACCAGCAGGGACAGCACTTCTACGACGACACGCTGTACGCCGACGCCGGCGACCGCTCGTTCCGCGCCGCCCAGCTGGTCATGGGCGCCGACCACAACTTCTTCAACACCGAGTGGACGCCGGGGACGGCGCATTTCCCGGCGGGCGACGACTGGTCCAACAACGCCGATCCGGTCTGCGGGAACACCGCGCCCACCCGGCTGTCGGCCGCCGAGCAGTACAAGGTCGGCACCGCCTACATCGCCGGGTTCTTCCGGCTCGTCCAGGGCGGCGAGGACGCGTTCCTCCCGCTGTTCGACGGCAGCGGCGGCACGGCCGCCTCGGCGGGCCGCGCGGTCGTGCACACCGTCGCCCAGGCCCCGGCGAAGGAACGTTCCGACGTCGCCGCGTTCACGACGCTGCCGGGCTCGGTCACCGTGGGCGGCGCGGCCGCCGGCGCGATCTGCGCGAGCATGTTGGATCGCTCCATCCAGAGCGGCCTGCCGTCCTGCGCGACCCGGCTCACCACCTCGCAGGCGCCCTCGTGGACGCCGGCGACCTACGCGCCCAACGTGCCGGCCACACCGGTCCTGCACTTCACCTGGACGGACCCCACCGGGAACGTCACGGCCGCCGTCCCCGCCAGGTCCGCGAACGTCAAGCGGTACGACGCGCTGACGTTCCGCGCCGCGCTGGACGAATCCACCACCGCGGCGGACCTGACCGTCACCGTCGCGGACGACAAGGGCGGCAGCACGAGCGTCCGGCTGTCGGACGTGAGCGACGCGCTCACCCCGTTCCCCGGCACCGTCTCGCCGCTGCCCAAGACCTGGTTGCGGACGGTGCGGATCCCGCTGTCCGCGCTCAAGGGCGTCAAGCTGTCCTCGGTCGCCTCCGTCCGCCTCTCCGCGGCGAGCGGCGCCGGCGGCGTGTACCTCGCCGACCTGGCCTTCACCGGCGCCGGCACCGGCAGGGCCGATGCGTCGGCGCTGCCGCAGGTGTCGGTGCGGGACCTGACCGTCCCCGAGGGCGATGGCCCGGGCACCGCGACGATGACGCTCGCACTGTCGCGCAAGAGCGCCGTCCCGGTGACGGTGAACGTCCAGTCGATCACCAGTGGCGCGGCACCCGTCATCGCGCAGGTCGCGCGGCGGGTCGTCGTCCCGGCGGGGGCGACGTCGGCGTCCTTCGAGGTGCCGCTGGCCGGTGACACGACCGCCGCGGCGGCCGCCCAGTCCTATCAGGTGGTCGCGTCCGCACCCGGGAACGCCGAGATCGGCGACGGTTTCGCCCGCCTCGTCGTCACCGACGACGACGCGGCCTGACCCTCGCGCGCCGGGGCCGTGCCGCACGGCCCCGGCCGCCTCGCCCGCGGCCGACGGTGGACGCTCCTCGCTTAAGATCGGCGATCATGGGGGGCGACCACGGTGAGCTGGCGGTCGGGGACGTGACGCTCGCGTTCCGCGAGATCGGCGGCGACCGCGGCGTTCCGGTCGTCCTCCTGCACGCGCTCGGCAGCGGCGCCGCGACATGGGACGGCTTCGCGGCGCGGCTGGCCGCCCGCGGACGCCGCGTCATCGCCCTCGACCTGCGCGGACATGGCGCCAGCTCGTGGACGGAGACGTACTCGCTGGCGGCGATGCGCGACGACGTGCTCGGCTTCCTCGACGGCCGGGGGATCGACCGGGCGGACCTCGTCGGCCACTCGATGGGCGGTGCGGTGGCGGTCCTGGTCGCTCAGCGGGCGCCCGGACGCGTCCGGCGGCTGGCCGTCGAGGACGCTCCGCCGCCGCCCGACGTGCCGGGGGAGCCGGTCGGTCCGGTGACCGAGCCGGCGGATCCGCCGCCGTTCGACTGGCGCCTGATCGAGCCGGTCATCACGGAGTTCAGGACGCCCGATCCGGGCTGGTGGGACGCCCTCCCGGCCATCAGCGCGCCGACTCTGCTGGTCAGCGGCGGCCCGTCCAGCCACGTTCCGGTGGACGCGCTGGTGCGGATGAGCCGGGCCGTCCGCGACTGCCGGCTGGTGACCGTCGAGGACGCCGGGCACCGCGTCCACAGCGCGAAACCGGACGAGTTCTGGTCCGCCGTATCCCCCTTCCTCTGCCCACCCCCCGCCCCCTGACCCGACGCCCACGTGCGGCTGGTGGCACGCCTTGATCGGGTCGGGATGTCTGGGGGCGTCGGTAGGGTCCGGCGGGTGGACGATCGTGATTCCGGCTCGGCCGGTCTGCGGCGGGCGGGGGAGAGGTTGGCCGCGACCTTCCGGCGGGTTCCGGACGACGGAGGACCTGATCGGGAGCCGCGGTTTCCGGACGGTTCCTGCCCGGACGACTACGTCGAGCTGATCTCACGGACCGGGCCGGGCACTCTTGCGGGCGTGCTGCGGCTTCTCGTCCCGGGCGATGATGACGGTTTCGGCATGGAGGCCGAGGAGCGCGAGCGGCCGCATCCGGACGCGCGGCTGTGGGGCGTGTTCGCCGGCCACGAGACGTGCTGGTGGCTGCCGATCGGCGACGATCCCGCCCGATGGCCGGTGGTGCTGGACGGCGAGGGGCGCCAGCAGCTCAACCTCACCACCGCCGAGTTCCTCGACGAGTGGCTGGACGGACGCCTCGACCTACCGGTGCTGTCGCTGCCTCCCGTTCCGCGCGAGCGCACGTTCACGCGTGCCGGGCATCCGGTCGCGGCTCCGTCCGAGCCGGTGCAGGACGGTGTGCGGGACCCGTTGGCCCAGTTGCGGACCATCATCGGGCCGGGCCACCCGCCCGCCGCCTACGACTGGGAGGCCATCGAGCGCAGGCTGGGCGTCCCCCGGCTGCCGGCCGACTACAAACGCATCCACGAGACGTACGGCCGTGACGAAGGGCCGTTCGTCGTCAACGGCATCTTCATCGAGGCTCCAGACGACCTTGTGGCCGGCTTCGAGGAGGGCCCGGACGACTATCACCAGGAATGGGCCGCGGAGGGTGTGAATCCCGCGAGGCCCGAGCGCCGCTACACGATGCATCCGGAGCCCGGTGGCCTGCTGTACTTCGGCAGCACCGAGGGACGCGACACGCTGTGCTGGGACACCCTCGACCCGGATCCGGACCGCTGGCCCGTGGTGAATCTGGGCTACGGCGAGGTCAACGAGTCCTGGCCGCTGGCCGAGCTGCTCGTCGCCGAGCTGACCGGCGTCGGCATGGACCTGACGGCTGTCTCCCTCGGCGATCCCGCGGAATGGGCGTGGCCGTTCTGGGGCCCGCGCCCTCCCCGGGCCTGAACGCGTGGGGTGTAGCGGCGTGCGTCACGGGCCACTGTGCCGTTGTCAGTTGTCCGTCTTGGGGAGGTGGATCCGCAGGACGGCGGATTGGGAGTTCGCGGTGCTGCACTTGGTCTCGGCGGACGGGCAGGTGTCGACGGCGAGGTACAGGTAGCCGTTCGCGGTGGAGAGCGCTTCGGCTCCGGCAGTGACGGCGGACAGGTCGCCATTCCGGCCGACCTGGTAGATGGTCTGCTGAGCGTTGCGCAATGAGTCGCGGAAGTCGCGCTGGGACGCGGTGAGGTCGCCACTCCACCGGAATTTCGCGGAGATCCCCGCCGCGCCGTTGCCGGGGCGGGGGTCGCCGGCGCCGTAGTAGAGGTCGCCGGTGGCCCGGTTCACCGCGATGCTCGACAAGTGCCCCGCGTCACCGGCGCGCGGGGCGTCGACATATCCGTTGATCGCTTTGCCGAACGGCTTGAACGGCGATTCCGGACGCTTGAGGGAGGCCGTGTCGCGGGCCCCGACGACGGGATAGATCCGTTCCGTCGCAGCGGCGATTCTCAGGATGCCGTGACCGGTGTGCACGTACAGGTTTCCGGCGTTCCACGCCAGCGGCGCGTTCCCGTACTCGGGAATGTAGGTGTCTTCGGCCGGGGCGCCGGTCTTGGGGTCGAGGAGATTCGGATCCCGCTTCGGGACTTGTTGCACGGCGCTTAGGGGAGTGCCCGCGATTCTCGTCGTCTGACCCGAACGCAGGCGGTGGACGAGGAGCGAATTGCGCTGGTTCTGGCGGTCGCTGTAGAACACGGTTCCGTCGTCGGCGACCGCCACTCCGTTCACTGCCAGAGGGGGCACCCGCTCCGGGGGCGTCCGGTCGCTGAGGGGACGCTCGCGGCCCGTCGCGACGACCCTGGTCGCCTGGCCGTCCCGGGTGACCTTCCACAGGCCCTCTCCGTCGAGGGCCAGATAGAGACTGCCGTCCGGCGCGGCGGCCGCCTGAACTGCCTGGTCCAGCGCCGCGGCGCCGAAGCGGTCCAGGGCGGGGACGCGCACCCGCTTGACGGCTCCGCCGGGATCGGCCGTCCAAAGCTCGTAGCCCTGGGAATCGCGGGTGAACAGGGCGATGTTCCCGTGCTGGTCCGTGGTCATGGTCTGCAGTTCCCCGGACACTTTTCGCTGCGGTCCGCTGCCGCTTTCAGCGGTACCCGCTCCCAGCACGAATTCGACCGACGCGCTATCAGAGGAGCCGCGGACCGCGAAACCGACGACGACGGCCGCCACGACGATGACCGGGACGAGCGTCGCGAGAATCCAGCGGCGGCGCGTCAGGATGGGAATCTGAATGACCGGCCTCCCGCCGCATCGTTCGCCTTCCCGGCCGGGGCGGCGCGGAAGTGACGAAAGCGGCGGCATCCTACCGGCCGGTCTCGCGGCGCCGGAAGGGAGCGGGCCACGAGCCCCCGGCCTGCGCGTGGGGGCCCGTGGCCGTCATTGGGGCGGGAAGGGCTAGCCGGTCAGGCCGAGCAGGGCGTTCAGCTGCGCGATCAGCGCGGGGAGCCCGGCGATGTCGCCGACGCCGTTGAGGAGGCCGGCGATCGCGCACAGCAGGTTGCCGAGCAGGTTGCCCGGGCCGGAGATCGCCGTGAGGTCCAGGACGACCCGGTCGAGGTGCACCTTCAGGCCGAGCAGGTTGAGGTCCAGCGGGCCGAGCGTCAGGTGCAGGATCGGGCACGTCGCGGCCGGCAGCGCGACCGGCACGGACACCGGGGTCGCGTCGACCGTGCCGGTGGTGGCGCCGGACGCGTTGCGCATCGTCCCGCTGAGCGTCCCGTTGAGGTTGAGCTGGCGCCCCTCGGACGTGAAGGCCGTCGGGACCAGCGTTCCGGTGAACGTCGACCCGTCGTCAGCGGTCCCCGTGACGGGGATGCGAGCGAGCGGTTCCGGCACCGTCCGCTGGCGTGCCGAGGCCGGTGCGACGGTGAGCGGCAGGGCCGTCACCAGCGCGATCGCGATGGCGGACAGCTGAAAGGCAGTCCTTTTCATGGACGCATTCCTCCTTTTCGTGATTGCGTCTCACGTGAAGAGGCTGCCTGCCTTACCCGTGCTCGACCCTGGTAACCGCTGGGAAGAAGCGATAGAATGATCATCCGCATTCGTCCCAGGTAGCCGCGCCCGTGACCACTGTGAATTGACCGCTTCGGGTCAATGTCGGCAACCGTGTAAACGCCCCGTGGGGTACAGGAGTCGTTGGACGAATTCCAGTGAAAACTTACCGCTTCACATCATCCGCACGAACGAATCCATTAGCCCAGGCTGCGCGTGGTGGTGTACGGCCGGGGCGGTTCTGATTACCATCGGGGCATGACTGCCGGGTCGGCCAATGGCCGTGCACAGGACGGGTACCCGGCGCACACTTGATCACCGCGCGGGCGAGAAGCCCGCCCGTTCGGCTCGTTCGTCGAGTCCGAGGGCGTCACCGGGCTCGCGCCGCAGCAGTGCTGGCACGTCGGTACCCGCGTCTCGGTCAGGATCGTGGCGATCGACTCCGAGAAGCAGCGGTTCAGCCTCGCCGCCGCATGAGCGAAGCGCTGATCCGGGGAAGCCGGACTCCCCCGGGAGGGCAGCCGCGGTGGAGATCAACCCGGTTTGCGCCGCTGCTGAAGCCACTGGACCTGGCCGGGTGCGTCATCTGCGCCGGCGCGCTGCACACCCAGCGCGAGCACGCCGAGTTCCTTGTGCCGCCTGGATCCGCGGCCACTGGCAGATCGGGGCCCTGCACCACTCCTCTGCGGTACCTTCACCGCCCGGCCCTCGAAGAGGGCGAAGTTGCCGGACGCGGCTGCGCTCGCTCAGGTGACCCGCGCGGTCACCAGGGTCTCGAAGGTATAGGGCCGCAGCCCATCGGTACGGCCGGCGAAGTACCGCCGCTGGAGGTCTGCACGTGCGGGATGGTCCACGACCTTCAGCCCGCACCGGCTGATCAGCCTCTCGATCTCGATCACCGGCCAGCCGGGCTGAAGAGGCTCGCCGACAGAAACCGCGATCGGCGTGTAGATCCGAGCGAATTCCGTCCCCACGTCGTCCAGCGCACAGTCCTCGGCCCGGTAGGAGAACACCACCTCAGACCCGGGAGCAGCCGCCGCGATCGTGCGCAACATCGACTCGATCGCCTGGGCCGTCAGATAGGGAGCGACACCCGTCCAGCAGAACATCGCCGGCTGCGCCCAGTCGAACCCGGCCGCGCCCAGAACATCCCGAACCGGTTCGGCCTCGAAATCAACCGGCACGAACACCTGCGAGTCGCTGAGCGGCAGGCCGAGCTCCCTGACCCGCTCGAGCTTCCAAGCCTGGGAAGCAGGATGATCAACCTCGAACACCGTCAGCGAGCCGAGCAGATCCGGCCGCCGCCACGTGAACGAGTCAAGCCCCGCGCCAAGGATCACGTACTGCGTGAAGGCGCCGGCAGCCAGCCGGTCCTCGGCATACCGGCTGCGGGTGCAGACAGCCGCGCGGGACTCGCGACGGACCGGGCCGGGGAACAGCGGATCGAACCGGTCTCGCAGCTCCCGCCATACCGGGCCGGCAAGCACCAGGGCCAGCACGTCATCCAGTACCCACGGCGACGCCGTCTCCAGGCGGAACAATCCACGCGACACGGCCGCGAACATCGCCGTCCTGCTCGGCGCGCTCTCCATGCATTCCTCCTCGCCGGCCAGAACCCACGCGCGCGCCCACTCTGCGCACTTCACAGGATGCGCCTGAAACGCCCTGACGGCCACGGCCAGATCGCCTGCCGCCGCGATCTGCTCGCCATCGGGATGACCCTCCGACTCGACCCAGCATGAATAGAACGGACATAACGCGACTATGTCGAGGCCTTGGGGGCTACAGACCGGCCAAGCCCAAGCCCCGACCAGGACGCCGGAACCGGTGGGGCCGTCAGTGGACGTCGGCGCGGGCTATCTCGGAGAACAGCGCGTCGGTCATGGCGACCACCTTGGGTTGGAAGTGCCCCTCAGCGCAGACCAGGCCCTTGACGTTCTCGTGCGGAGCGAGCGTCGTCGCGGCGATCTCTCCGTCGTATTCACCGAGGGCCGAACCGGGGTCGTGCTTCGTGTTGCCGGTGTCGGTGATCGAGAAGTACAGCGGGTTGACGTCGACGTCGTCCCCGGACTGGTTGGTCACCGTGACCCGGACGCAGCTGAGCGGTGTGCCGGTGTTGAGAACGCTGTCCTGAGCCTGGGCCCGCTTGGCGTCCAGCTTGACCGGACCCGGCTTGACCGCGACCGCGACCGCGGCCGCCGCGCCGTGCGGCTGCGCCTGTGCGGGGGCGGCCTGGGACGTCCACGCCGATGCGAATACCAGGGCCAGAACGGTCAGCACTCCGAGAAGTAAGGCTGACTTCGTCATCGTGCTCTCCTTTCAGAGCCGCCTACTTCCGGAAGACGCGGAACATGAGGTAGGTCAGCGCGAGAATGATGTCCACGGCGACCCAGAGACCGATTATGAGTCCTACTCCGATCGTCGTCCCGGCGTCGCAGGCGTTCTGCTGCCCAGCTGGGCAGTCGCCACCGGAGTTCGCTCCCGTGATGATCCAGACCAGGAATATGATCTGCACCCCCAGGAAGACCCAGGGGAATACGCGGTGCCGGCGTTTGGGAGGCTCGACCTCCGCCCGCTCCCGTTCCTTCGTCTTCGTCATGTCTCCCCCTACATGCCGCCTAGTCTCAGGGCACAACCGGGGTGGGCAAATGCAAACTTAAGCACCGCAAGATGTGTCTCAAGTCCTGGCAAAGTAAACCGTCATCAAAGGTTTCCGCAGGCCCGGTGGATCTCGGCGCCGGCCGCGGCACCTGAAGACGGCTCGCCGGGGGCTCCGGGGTCCGGTGTGCGCGGGAGCAGCGTGCCTCCGTGGCCGCCAGGCGGGCTACGGGCCGTTCGCAGGACGGATGTCCGGGCGAATGGTCGATCGTCGGTTCGCGTCAGAGAAGGGAGCGTTCGTCGACTCGGTGAGTCGGTGGGCGAATGAAGACTTCGGTTGTGCGGTTGCCGTAGGAGACGTTGAGGGTGTCGAGCCGGTAGTACCAGCCGCCTTCGGCAGTGAGGCGGTGGTTGATCTGCCAGCGGAGGGTCTGTCGGGGCCGCATGGTGACGGCTGCCGGCCGCCAGGCGACGTCGAGCCCGTTGCTCGCCCACTCGGGTGCGTCCCGGACCGGGAGGACGCGCAGGCAGCTGTCGGCTTCGGTCATCTCGACCTGCGATTTCGGCGGGTGCCCGCTGGTGACGGTCGCGCTGGGAGAGAAGCCGTTCCGCTCGAGCATCCGCACTTCGTGGACGAAGGGCGGCTCGGCCTCTGGGAGCGGGAAGGCCTCGGGGAGCACGCTGCGTCGGACGGCTCCTGGCCCTCCGCGGGAAGCCTTTGTCCAGTAGACGCGCACCCACTGCACCGCGATGTCCACCGGCTCATGATCACACTTGTGCCATGGGGACGTCAGTTGGTTTCCGCGCTGGTCACCGCTGCGCGGCGGCCCGGCGGTAGGGCCGCCGGGCCGTCTGGGGAGTGGTGTCGTGGGGAGTGCGGGTCAGGCGGAGGGGGTGTGCTTGATCTGCGTCAGGAGAGTGGCGAACTGGGTGGACGTGAGGGTGAGGTGTCCGCCGTCCGGGTTCTTGGAGTCCCGCACGCCGATGCCAGCCCCCGGCGCAAGACGTCCCAGCTCAACGCACACATCGTCGTTTGCCGATCCGCTGTGTGAACTCTTGCGCCAGTGAACGGCCATGGCTTACCGCTCCGTGTGCTGCTTGATCTGGGTGATGACGTCCGCGAACTGGGTGGACGTGAGGGCGAGGTGACCACCCTCCGGGTTCTTCGAGTCACGGATGGCAATCCCGGTGCTCGGAACAAGACGTCCGACCTCAACGCAGTGCTGGTCGTCTGCCCCGCCGCTGAAGGAACTCTTGCGCCACTTCACGATCATTGGCAATTCTCCAGGTACCGCTTGATGATGTCGCGGGAGGCTTCCAGGGAGGCCGCCGCCGCTCCTATGCGATCGAACTTAACGGACAGTTCGCGGACCTCGCCAGGCGTCTCGATCAAGCGACCCCCGTTCTGCGCGGCGGAGTAGGCGATGTCACGGCTCTCCAGACTCAGGACCTGCAGGGCACCGTCGACGCCGAGGTGAGCACCCGACTTGAACGGGATGATGCGCAGGCTCACCTGCGGTAGGTCAGCCATGCACAGCAGGTGCTCGAGCTGCTTTTTCATCACTTGGCTGTCGCCAACCTCGCGAGCCAACACGCTCTCGTCGAGGATGGCCCACATCTCGACCTCGGTCCCGCGAGCAAAGAACGACTTCTTGCGCGCCACTCGCTCGGCCATCTCCGCCTCGAAGTCCTTGGGCGTCCCTGACTGGACGTAGGCCCAGGTGTACTCGTCGGTCTGGAGGGCGAGCGGGATCACCTGGCCGTGATAGGTCCTGATGATGTGGGCCTCTTCCTCGTACTTGACGAGTTGGCGTCCCCAGTCCGGATCGTGGGCCATTCGGGCGAACCAGAGCAAAAGCTGAAAAAGCCACCCGGTTCCGTAATGCTTGTCGAGTGCCCGCATATGGTCTTCCTGCGGGCGGCGGCGTCCTGCCTCGAAGTTGGATACAGTGCCGCGCTGCACGCCCATTATCTCGCCGCACTGGGTGAGTGACAGCCCCATCTTCTCTCGCCAAAACCGCAGGTAGAAGGCCAGGAAGTGCCACATCGAGAGCTTCGGGTTGAGGGGGTCGCGGACGATCGGCATCGCTCTCTCCCTGTATCCGGATCGGGGGACTACAGGCACAACGTAGAACGATCGGGTGATCCTTGCCACAGGAAATCGAAAACGTTGGCGAGGGTGGGGACGATGGTGATGACGGCGACGGGGGATTTGATCATTCCGCTGCTGGGGACGCCGGCGACGGTGGGGCTGGCGCGTACGCTGGCGGACGCCTGGATGCGCAAATGGGACTATTTTCATATTCTCGACGATGCGCTTCTGATCGTGTCCGAGCTCGTCACGAATGCCGCGTATGAGACGCCGCACAAGGAGATCCGTTTCCAGCTCAGCCGGGACGCTCAGGGGGTCATCATCGCCGTCTGGGACTCGGGTCTCGGCGTCCCGCGTCCGAAGCCGCTCCGGAAGCTCACCCTCGACGACCTGGACCTGTCCGAGGAGGCGTTCGACGACAACGGCGGCTGGGGCCTGCACATCGTCCAGGCGCTCGCGACCCGCTGCGGCGCCACCCACGACCCGGCCGGCGGCAAGTGGATCTGGGCCCGCATGTCAACGGGTGGTGGCGTGGGCCAGGTGGGTTAGGGCGGTGGTGATTTCGGCGGGGGTCAGGCCCTGGCGGCGTTGTTCGGTGTAGACGTCGGGGGCCAGGGGGGCGAGGAGCGCGTCGGTGAGGGCGGCCGGGGCGGGGGTGCCCGCTTCGGTCAGCAGCATGCGGACGTGGGCGCGCCAGAAGCCGTAGGCGCCGGCGGCGAAGCGCGCCGCGCCTTGCTCGGCTCCGAGGACGAGCGCGATGTGGTCTTCCAGTAGCTCGACCATCGCGGCGTAGAAGGCGGCCAGCCGGTCGCCGGGGGGCGCGCCGGGGCCGAGCGGCGGGTCGCCGCGCAGCAGGCGCTCCTGGAGCGCGCGCTCGTGGTCGTCGAGGAGCGCCCGGGCGATCGAGACGGTGTCGGGGTAGCGGCGGTAGAGCGTGCCCCGTCCGACGCCCGCGGCCTTGGCGATGTCGTCCATGGTCACGCTGCGCGGGTCGCGGGAGGCGAACAGGTCGGCGGCGGCGGCGAGGACCTTGGCGCGGTTGCGGGCCGCGTCCGCGCGCTCGCGCGGCCGGCCGCCGCCGGCGGGACGGCCGCTGAGCAGGTCGGTACGGGACTCCATGGCGGCGACTCTAGTAGCGATGTGGACAAAGTGTCCACATCGTTGCTACGGTCGGGCCCACATCAAGCGGACATTGTGTCCAGTTAAGGGAGGCTCCTCATGGCCACGTTGCTTCACCTGGACGCCAGCGCCCGTCGCCGTTCGATCAGCCGCGAGATCGGCGACGCCTTCGCCGGGTCGTGGCGGGACGCCCACCCCGGCGGGACGTACGTCCACCGGGACCTGGCGGCCGAGCCCGTGCCGCACATCGGCGAGGCGTGGACCGAGCTGTGCGACCACGTCCTGGCGCACGGCATCACCGACGTCGACCGGTACAAGGAGGCCGTCCGGACGCCGGAGCAGGCCGCCGCGTGGGAGATCGTCGAGCCGCTGCTGGCCGAGCTGGTGGCCGCGGACGTCGTGCTGATCGCGACCCCGATGTACAACTATTCGGTCCCGTCGTCGCTGAAGGCGTGGCTCGACCAGGTGACCTTCCCGCGGATGTCGCTCGCCGGGCGGCGCTTCGTGGTCGCGACGGCCCGCGGCGGCGCCTACGGTCCCGGCGCGCCGAAGGCCCGCTTCGACCACCAGGAGCGCTTCCTCCGCGACTTCTTCGCCGGCCACTTCGCCGTCGAGGACGCGACGTTCATCGCCGCCGAGCTGGCCAACTCCCGCGTCGACCCGGCCCTCGCCCACCGGCGCGCCGAGCACGACGCGTTGCACGCCGCCGCGCTCGGAACCGCCCGCGACCTCGGGAAGGAGTACTGATGAGCTGGCTCGTCCTCGGGCTGGCGGGGCTGGTCGAGATCGCCTGGGCGCAGAGCATCAAGCCGACCCAGGGCTTCACCAGGCCGCTGCCGACCCTCGTCTCGCTCGCCCTCATGGTGGCCGCGGTCTGGCTGCTGGCGCAGGCGATGCGCACCCTGCCGGTCGGCACCGCGTACGCGATCTTCACCGGCATCGGCGCGGTCGGCGCGATCGCGCTGGGCGTCGCCGTCCACAAGGATCCGCTGACGGCCGGGCGCATGACCGCGCTCGCCCTCATCGTCTCCGGCCTGGTGCTCGCCCGCGTCACCGGCTCCGAGTGACGCGCTCAGCGGGCGGCGAGGGTGGCCGGCGCCCTCGGTCAGGTCGCGGCCATCGTGGCGAGCAGGGCCAGGGACTGCTCGTCCGGTGAGCCGGGCCGGGCGTGGTGGACGGTGAGCACTTGGCCGTCCTCCAGCGGCATCGCGTGGAAGCGGAGGCTGATCACACCCAGCTCCGGGTGCCGGAAGCTCTTCGCGCCCGCCGTGGTGGTGTGGACGTCGTGGCGGGCCCACAGTTCCCGGAACTCCTGGCTGCGCAGCGAGAGTTCGCCGATGAGTTCCGTCAGCTCGGGGTCGTCCCGCTCGGTTCCGATCCGGGCCCGGAAGTTGGCGACCGCCTCGGACGCCGCCGCGTTCCAGTCCACATGTGTCTCCCGCGTCCCGGGATCCAGGAACACCGCGCGCAGCAGGTTGGTCCCGGGCACGTAGCAGGGGGCCAGCTCGCACGCCAGGGCGTTCGATCCGACGACGTTCATCCGGCGGCTGGTCACCGTGGCCGGTGTCGTCGTCCAGGCGTCCAGCAGTTCCTGCACCGTGTCCGGCACCCTCTCCCGGGTGCGCGTGGCGGTCGGTGCCGGGCGGGCCAGAGCGTACAGGTGCTCCGTCAGTTCCTCGTCCAGGCGCAGCGCCCGAGCCAACGACTCCAAGACGCTCTCCGAGGGGCGGTGGCCACGTCCCTGCTCCAGGCGCACGTAGTAGTCCGCGCTCACCCCCGCCAGGAAGGCCAGTTCCTCGCGCCGCAGCCCCGTCACGCGGCGACGGGCGTCGCCGGCGTCGTCGAGGCCCACGTCCTTGGGCCGGACCAGGGCTCGGCGAGCCCGGAGGAATTCTGCGAGAGCGGCGTCGTCCATCGCTTCAGGCTACGTCGGGCCGTCCCGTACGAGGGTGGCCCTGCGATTCCCAGGCATCGGCCACCGATGGTGGAACGGCGCGGTCCGGCGACAGCATGGCGGCGTCGTGAACGAGAGGAGATCCACCATGCGGACGGTCAACGGCTGGGCGGCCCAGGCACCCGGCTCGGCGCTGGCGCCCTGGCGCTTCGAGCGCCGTGAGCTGCGACCCACCGACGTCGCGCTGCGAGTGACGCACGCCGGGGTGTGCTTCACCGACCTGGAGCACGTGCGGCCCCGGCCGGGCCACGAGCGGCCGGACATCTTTCCGCTGGTGCCGGGCCACGAGATCGTGGGCGAGGTGGTGGCCGTCGGCGGCGCGGTCACCGGTCTGCGGGTCGGCGATCCGGTCTGTGTGGGGAACATCGTCGACTCGTGCGGGGCGTGCGAGGCCTGCCGCAGCGGTGATCAGGAGTTCTGCGCGGAGTTCCCGACACTGACCTACGGGGGCCGGGACCGCCGCGACGGGTCCCTGACCCAGGGCGGATTCAGCGACGAGTACGTGGCCGACCAGGCGTTCGTGTACCGCCGCCCCGAGGGGCTCGACCCGGCCGGGACCGCGCCGCTGATGTGCGCGGGGATCACCACCTGGGTGCCGCTCAGGCGCTGGGAGGTCGGCCCGGGGCAGACGGTCGGCATCATCGGCCTCGGCGGGCTCGGGCACGTGGCGGTGAAGCTGGCCAAGGCGCTCGGCGCCGAGGTCGTGGGCTTCACCACCTCACCCGGCAAGGCGAAGGACATGCTGGAACTCGGTGCCGACGACGTGGTGGTGTCGACTGACGCCGAGGCCATGGCCGGGCAGCGCGGGCGGTTCGACTTCATCCTCGACACCGTGCCCTTCGCGCACGACCTCTCGCCCTACCTGACGGCGCTCCGCTTCGACCGGACCCTGTGCACGCTCGGCATCGTGCCGGAGCTGTCCTTCACGCCTCAGGCCCTTCGGTTCGGGCGGAAACGGCTGGCGGGCGCGGGCAGCGGCGGCATCGCCGACACCCAGGAGATGCTCGACTTCTGCGCCGCCCACGACTTGACCGCGACCGTGGAAGTACTGCCCGTCGCCGAGGTCAACACGGCACTGGATCGGCTGGCCGCGGGCGACGTCAGGTACCGCTTCGTCCTCGACCTCACGTCCTGACGACCTGAGGCCGTGAGGAGAATGCGGCCGATCTTGGGGCTTCATCGGGTGTTGCTGAGGGTACTGATGAGGTCAAGGAGGGTGGAGTGGGTCTCGGGGTCTGCGGCGGCGATGAGGCCGCCGGGGCCGGTGTGCGGCGGCCGGCCGTCAATGCCGGTCACGACGCAGCCGGCGGCCTGGCACAGCGCGATGCCGGCGGCGAAATGCACGCTGTCCCGCAGATGCCCATCGGTCACGTAGGCCGCGCGACGTCCCGCCGCCACCCACGCCACGGCCAGGGTCGTGGACACCACGCGCGGACGGAACCGGGCCGCGAACCCCGCGTCCGCGAGGAGATCGACCGCGCGGAAGCCCGGGGCGTTCGGGAAGGGCGGGTCGAGGTTGACGTCCACGAGGTTCGAGGCGGGCGAGGGGACCAGCGGCGCGTCGGTCCCGCCGGCGCGGACGCGGGCGCGGGTGCCGTCCGTCCAGAAGACCTCGCCGTTGAACGGGTCGGCGGACGCCGCCGCGACGGTCGCGGAACCGGCGCGCAGGGCGACGTTCACGGCGACGAGCATGCTGCGGACGGCGTAGTTCAGCGTCCCGCAGAGCGGGTCGACCAGCCACATGCGGTCGCCGGAGCCGGTGCGGCCGCTCTCCTCCCCGGTCACGGCGTCGTCCGGGCGGGCGGCCCGGAGGACGTCCATGATCGCCTTCTCCGCCGCGAGGTCGGCGGACGTGGCGAAGTCGCCGCCGGGCTTGCCGACGCGGTCGAGGGACGTCCCGTACATGTCCCGCACGACGGCGGCGCCCGCCAGCGCCGCCCGCACCGCGACCTGCGCATCGTTCTCCACGGGCGCGCAGCCTAGCCGTCCGGGGCGGATCCGGGCCCTCGACCTGACATGGTCAAGAACAGGGTTCCTGCAAACACTTGACTCGTTCAAGAAAACGAGGCAACCTGTGCGACGTGGCCACGACCGTGGAATACCGGCAGATGCTGCGCGGGGCCGCTCTCCGCGTGACCCGTCCCCGGGTCGCGGTGCTGAGCGCGGTGCACGCGCATCCGCACGCCGACACCGAATCGATCATCAGCGCCGTGCGCGGTGACCTGCCGAAGGTCTCCCACCAGGCGGTCTACGACTCGCTGCGCGCGCTGACGGAGGCGGGCCTGGTCCGGCGCATCCAGCCGGCCGGCTCCGTCGCGCGCTACGAGGCGCGGGTCGGCGACAACCACCACCACATCGTGTGCCGGTCCTGCGGGACCATCGCCGACGCCGACTGCGCGACCGGCGAGGCGCCCTGCATGACCGCCTCCGACGACGGCGGCTTCTCGATCGACGAGGCCGAGGTCATCTACTGGGGCCTGTGCCCCGCCTGCTCCACCGCCCACCGTTCCTCATCCGCCAACCTCGCGTAGCCCTGGAGGGAACCCATGTCCGAGAACACCGAAGCCGCCGCGGGCCAGTGCCCCGTCGCGCACCAGCGCGCCCCGCACCCGACCCAGGGCGGCGGCAACCGCGGCTGGTGGCCCGACCGGCTCAACCTGAAGCTCCTCGCCAAGAACCCGCCGGTGACGAACCCGCTCGGGGAGGACTTCAACTACGCGGAGGCGTTCAACAGCCTCGACCTCAACGCCGTGAAGCAGGACATCGCGGACGTGCTCACCGACTCGCAGGACTGGTGGCCCGCCGACCACGGCAACTACGGGCCGCTGATCATCCGGATGGCGTGGCACAGCGCGGGCACCTACCGCGTCAGCGACGGCCGCGGCGGCGCCGGCGCGGGCCAGCAGCGCTTCGCCCCGCTGAACAGCTGGCCGGACAACGCGAGCCTCGACAAGGCCCGCCGCGTCCTCTGGCCGGTCAAGCAGAAGTACGGCCGGAAGATCTCGTGGGCCGACCTGATGATCCTCGCCGGTAACGTCGCGCTGGAGACGATGGGCCTGAAGACCTTCGGCTTCGCCGGCGGCCGCGAGGACGCCTGGGAGGCGGAGGAGGACGTCTTCTGGGGCCCCGAGACCGCGTGGCTGGACGACGAGCGCTACAGCGGCGAGCGCGAGCTCGAGAAGCCCCTCGCCGCGGTGCAGATGGGCCTCATCTACGTCAACCCGGAGGGCCCGAACGGCAACCCGGACCCGCTCGCCGCGGCGCGCGACATCCGCGAGACCTTCGCCCGCATGGCGATGAACGACGAGGAGACCGTCGCGCTGATCGCCGGCGGCCACACCTTCGGCAAGACGCACGGCGCCGGGCCGGCGGACGCCATCGGCCCCGAGCCGGAGGGCGCCCCGCTGGAGGACCAGGGTCTCGGCTGGAAGAACAGCCACGGCACCGGCAAGGGCCGCGACTCGCACACCAGCGGCCTCGAGGTCACCTGGACCCCCACCCCGACCAAGTGGGACAACAGCTTCTTCGAGATCCTCTTCGGGTACGAGTGGGAGCTGGAGAAGAGCCCCGCCGGGGCGCACCAGTGGCGGCCGAAGAACGGCGCCGGCGCGAACACGGTGCCCGACCCCGAGGACGGCACCCTCAACCGCGCGCCCGGCATGCTGACGACGGACCTGTCGCTGCGCTTCGACCCGATCTACGAGCCGATCTCGCGCCGCTTCAAGGACAACCCCGACGAGTTCGCGGACGCGTTCGCGCGCGCCTGGTTCAAGCTGACCCACCGCGACATGGGGCCCATCCAGCGCTACCTCGGCCCCGAGGTGCCGAGCGAGACGCTGGTCTGGCAGGACCCCGTCCCGGCGGTCGACCACGAGCTCGTCGACGCGCAGGACGTCGCCGCCCTCAAGGCGCGGCTGCTGGACTCCGGCCTGACGGTGTCCCAGCTCGCCGCCACCGCGTGGGCGTCGGCCGCGTCGTTCCGCGGCACCGACAAGCGCGGCGGCGCCAACGGCGCGCGCATCCGGCTGGAGCCGCAGCGCAGCTGGGAGGTCAACAACCCGGCCGAGCTCGCGACCGTGCTGCGCACGCTGGAGCAGGTCCAGGAGGCGTTCAACGCCGAGCAGACCGGCGGCAAGAAGATCTCCCTGGCCGACCTGATCGTGCTCGGCGGCTGCGCCGCCGTCGAGAAGGCGGCCAAGGACGCCGGCCACGACATCGAGGTGCCGTTCACGCCGGGCCGCACCGACGCGTCGCAGGAGCAGACCGACGTCGAGTCGTTCGAGGTGATGGAGCCGACGCACGACGGGTTCCGCAACTACCTCGCGAAGGGCAACATCCTGCCGGGCGAGTTCCTGCTCGTCGACCGGGCGAACCTGCTCACGCTGAGCGCGCCCGAGATGACGGTGCTCGTCGGCGGGCTGCGCGTCCTCGGCGTCAACCACGGCCAGTCGGACCTCGGCGTCCTCACCGACCGTCCCGGTCAGCTCACGAACGACTTCTTCGTGAACCTGCTCGACATGGGCACGGTGTGGAAGGCGACGAACGAGGAGTCGGAGACCTACGAGGGCCGCGACGCCTCCGGCGAGCTGAAGTGGACCGGCAGCCGCGTCGACCTGGTCTTCGGCGCGAACTCCGAGCTGCGCGCGGTCGCCGAGGTCTACGCCTCCGACGACGCGAAGGAGAAGTTCGTCCAGGACTTCGTCAAGGCGTGGGACAAGGTCATGAACCTCGACCGGTACGACCTGCGGTGACGCCCTCCGGAGGCGCCGCCTGAGGTGACGTGACGGCGGCCGGGCCCGGTCCTCGCGGACTGGGCCCGGCCGTCGTTTCGCTTGCGGGTCGGGGCGGTTCCTCGCCGGCCCGCCTGTTCAGTCGGCTTGGCGGTGTCGGTCGGCCGGGCGGTGTCAGTCGGCCTGGCGGCGGCACCGCGGGCACAGGCCCCAGAACGTGACGTCGGCCTCGTCGATGAGGTACCCGGCGTCGTCGACCGGGTCGAGGCAGGGCGGGTGGCCGACGGCGCAGTCGACGTCCTTGACGGCCCCGCAGTTGCGGCACACGAGGTGGTGGTGGTTGTCGCCGACGCGTCCCTCGAAGCGGGCGGGGCTCCCGGCGGGCTCGATGCGGCGCACCAGGCCGGCCTTGGTGAGCGCGTGGACGGCCTCGTACACGGCCTGCAGGGAGATGTGGCCGACGCGGTCGCGGACTCCGGCGGCGATCCCCTCGACGTCGAGGTGGTCGCCCTCCCGGACGGTCTCCAGCAGCGCGACGCGGGCGGCGGTCACCCGCAGGCCGGCACCGCGCAGTTCCTCGGCGGTGGTCGGGGTCTGCGATGCGCACATGGACCCCAGATTACCTTAACTAATCGCGAACGATTCAAAACAGTAAACGCTACAACTCTGTACCCCCGGATGGAAGCACCGCCGCAGGGCGCGTGGCGGGCCCGGGCAGGGCGCGGGGCGGGCGCACGGGGCGGCCCTGGACGGAAACCGCGTGTGTCCGGCCGGTCACACTGTAGGTTCGATCACGCGTGACCGTGCGGCCCCCCGGCGAGAGGAGTCACGGTGCGTCTGGGAGCGCAGATCGCCGGCCGCTACCGGCTGGTCAAGGGTCCCGTACGCGGCGGGACCGGCGAGGTCTGGCTGGCCGCCGACGAGCGCCTCGGCCGCCCGGTCGTGCTCAAGCGGGCGCTGCTCGGCGGCGACGACGCCGCGTTCGGCCGGCTGCGGGCCGAGGCCCGCGCCCTCGCCCGGTTCAGCCACCCGCACGTCGTGACGCTCTACGACGCGGTCCGCACGGGGGCGCGCGGGCGCGCCGCGTCCTGGCTCGTCATGGAGTACGTGCCCGGCGGGAGCCTCGCCGACTGGCCGCCGATCCCCGCCGCGGCCGCGGCCCGCGTCGGCGCGCAGATCGCGGACGCCCTCGCCGCCCTGCACGCCGAGGGCATCGTGCACTGCGACGTCAAGCCGGGCAACATCGTCGTCACCGAGGACGGCACCGCCAAGCTCACCGACTTCGGCGCCGCCTACCGGACCGGCGGCCGCGAGACGATCACCCCGAACGGCGCCGTGAGCCACACCCCGGCGTTCGCCGCCCCCGAGGTCGTCGCGGGACGGCCCGAGCCCGCGTCCGACGTGTACTCGCTCGGCGCCACCGTCCTCGCGCTGACGACCGGCGAGCCGCCCGCCCGCGACGGCCGCGGCCCGGCGGCCGGGGACGCGGCCGGCGACGCGGGCGAGCCGCTCGCCGGGATCGTGGCGGCGATGGTCCGGGACGACCCGGCGGAACGTCCCAGCCCCGCCGAGGCGCGCGCGCTGCTCGACGAGGCGGCGGGCCCGGCGGAACCCCAGCTTCCCCTGCATCTCGTCCCGACCCTGGACGGCCCGTCCGGCGGCCTCGCCGCCGGCGACGCGGACGCCGACTGGGACCTGACCGGCGGTTCCGCGTCCACGTGGCGGAAGGGCACGGCGTTCGCGCGGCGCCATCCGCGGCTCCTCACGGCGGCAGCGGCCGTCGCGGCGGCCGCCGTCGCGCTCGCGCTGACACCGCTCTTCTCCGGCGGAGGCCGCGCCGACCAGCCCGAGGCGGACCCGGCCCGGACGGCGGCGGACGCGTCCCTCATCGGCGACCCGCGCACAGCCGACCCCTGCGCGCTGACCGCCGCCGCCGCGCTCGGCCGGTTCGGCGACACCGACCTCGACGACCACTACGGCAACTTCGACCGGTGCGACGTCGTCGTGTCGTCGCACAAGGGCGGCGTCGTCGACGTCAGGGTGGAGTTCGACGACGACGCGGGGACGGAGCAAGGGGCCCGGGTGAAGACCGCGGGCCGGGTCCGCGTCGACGAGGAGCCCCTCGACGGCGACGAATGCGCCCGCATCCTCCGGCTGCCCGGCAAGGACGCGGGCACCGCGATCGACGTCATCGCCCACCAGGAGGACGGCGGGCCCGCGCAGCTCTGCGCCATCGCCGACGTCGCCGCCGCCGGGGCGACCGCCGTGCTGAACCGCGGCCCCATTCCCAGGCGCTCCCCGCCGCTGCCCGCCGCGTCCCTGGCCCAGCAGGACGCGTGCACGCTGCTCGACGCGCGCGCGCTCGACATCGTGCCGGGGATCGACGCCACCGATCCGGACGTCGACTACGCCCGGTGGGGCTGCTCGTGGCACAGCACCACCCGCGACATCCAGGTCAAGCTGCGGTTCGACCAGGGGCAGCCCCTCACCGCGCAGGACGGCCGCCCCACCGTGCTCGGCGGGTTCCCCGCCTACGTCGAGCCGGACGGCGACGGCGACGGGTCGTGCCTCGCCCGGCTCGTCTACCGCACCCACCCCGACCGGTACGGCGACAAGGCGGTCGAGACGGTCTACCTCGTCGTGCAGGGCGAGGCCCCCGCGAAGCAGCGGTGCTCGCTGGCGACCGGGCTCGCCGCGTCCGCCGCCCGCTCCCTCCCCGCACCACCCCGCTCCGGCTGAGCCGCGGCGCCCGCGCCCGCCCGCTCAGGCTGAGCGCGGCGCCCGCACCGGTCCGCTCAGGTTGGGCGCGGTGCCCGCGGCGGTCTGGTCAGGTTGGGTGCGGGGGCTTTCCGGCGGGGGCGGTCATGCCAGGCCGTCCGGGCCGTCTAGGAGCGCGAGGTCGGCGGTCACGATCGTGGCGCTGACCAGCAGCTCGCTGATCAGGTTGTGGTTCAGCGTGTTGCCGAGCGGCGGCGGGACGTCCTCCTCCAGCAGCCCGTCGACCCGGGCGCTGAGCCGCCGGCGCACCTCGGTGACGATGCGCGCGGCCCGCTTGGCGTTCCACCGCTCGCCCGGCCGCAGCGCCCCCAGCTCGTCGGCGACCTGCGCCCAGGTGAGCGGCTGCGGCCACGGCTCCTGCCGCAGGTAGCGCTGGCCCAGGCACACCAGCACCAGCCGTTCGAGGTCGCTCAGCTCCCAGCCGCCCGGGTCATAGGTGTCGACGTCGTGCCGGCTCCCGGCGCCCCGCCCGGCCGCCCCCGCCGCGATCCGCACCTCGAGGAGGTGCTCCTGCTCCGGCGTGACGATGAACAGCGGCGTGTACGCGGCGGGCAGCTCGGCCCGGTGCCCGCCGAGCACCAGCCGCGACCCGGGGAACCGGATCGCGAGCTTCCCGACGTTGTACAGCACCCACCGGGAGTGCTCGCGGGTGATGTAGCCGTGCCGCCGGCTGACGTGCGGGTCGTTCGCGCCGACGCAGACGTGGACGTCCGGCTCGCAGCGGCCGAACACGACGTCGAAGCCCGCGTCCGGGGCGACGCGCATCCCGCCGTTCGTCCCCATGACGAACAGCGTCCCGGTCTGCGCCGGGGGATGTCCCGACGTGAGGCTCCCGATCCCCTTCGGGAGGACGTCGACCTTGCCGAGGGAGCTCCGCGTCCGCACCGCCATGTCATCCATCCTCTCTCGCTTGGCGGCCAACGTAACGGCGGACGGCCGGGAGGGGTCCCGGAACGGGCCGGGAGCCTCGGGCGGCGTCAGGACGCGGGCGCGGCGACCAGCTCGTTGATCTCGGGCAGGACCGCGTCCGCGACGGTGACCGGGCGCGGGATCAGGCCGTTGGCGTGGAAGAGGTCGGCGGCGTGCTGCTGCTCGGCGACGAAGCCCTCGTCCACCGGGTTCAGGCCCCAGGGGCGGGTGCGCAGCGCGTGCTCCCAGGCGTCGAGGTCGCCGCCGTCGTCGTCGGCGAACAGCTTCGCGGCCTCGCGCGGGTTCGCCTCGATCCAGGCGTCCGACTCCTTCAGCGCGGCGACGATCGCGGCCAGGTCGTCGCGCCGCTCGGTCGCGAACGCCCGGCTGGTGAACCACAGCGAGCGGTGGCTGAACAGGCCCGGCGTCTCGATGACGGTCCGGACGGGACGCTGCTTCTCGACGTCGGTGAGGTAGGGGTAGGAGCCGACCCACGCGTCGACGTCGCCGTTCAGGAACAGCTCGGCGGCGTTGCCGTAGGCGTCCACCGGCTCGATGTCGCTCCAGGTCAAGCCCGCTTTCTCCAGCGCGAGCAGGAGCAGCGTCGTCTGCCAGGAGCCGTGGCCGAGCGCGACGCGCCGCCCCTTGAGGTCGGCGGGCCCGGCGATCGGCGAGTCGTCCGGGACGACGATCCGGCCGTTCTCGACGCGCGGCCCGGAGATCGCGACGTAGACGACGTCGTGCCCCTTGGCCTGCGCGGTGACGGGCGGGGTGGAGCCGGTGCCGATGAAGTCGTAGCCGCCGTCGAACAGGTGGTCGCCGTGCCCGGACGGCAGGCCCTCGGTGGGCGCGGGGCGGTCGCCGGCGGGCAGCGACCGCAGGTCCACCCACTCCACGTCCGGGACGGACCGTTCCAGGACGCCGCGGTGCCGCAGCACCCACAGCGAGTTGTTCTGCGGGAAGTAGCCGACGCGCAGGCTCATGCGATCTTTCCTTTCAGCAGGGGGAGGACGTGGCGGCCCACGCGCTGGGCCTCTTCGAGGTGCGGGACGCCCGCGAGGATGAAGGCGTCCACGCCGAGGTCGATGAGTTCGTCGAGCCGGGCGGCGACCTGGTGGTAGTCGCCGACGAGCCCGAACAGCGGGCCCGGCCGGAGCCGGTTGAAGCCGCCCCACACGTTGGGCTGCACTTCGAGGTCGCGGAAGTCGTCGCCGGCGCCGGCGGTGAACGCCCGGCCCCGCTGCCAGCCGACCGATTCGGACGCGTCCGGGGTGCGCTGCGCGTCGCCGAGCCGCGCCCAGCCCGCGCGGACCTCCTCCCACGCTTCCTCCTCCGTCTCGCGGGCGAGGACGTCGACGCGGACGGCGAACTTCGGCGGCGTGTCGCTGTGCTCGCGGACCAGGGCGAACTTCGCGGCGAGCGCGTCGAACGGCTCCAGCCAGGACAGGTAGTAGTCGGCGTGCCGGCCCGCGGCGGCGATCGCGGCGGGCGACGAGCCGGAGAAGAAGATCTCGGGGAACGGCTGCCCGCGCAGCTCCGGCGGGAGCGCCGCGCCCTCGACCCGGTAGAAGCGGCCCTCGTGGTCGAACGGGCCGTCCCACACGCCCTTCAGCACGTCGAGGAACTCCGACGTGCGGGCGTACCGGTCGTCGTGCGCGACCTTGTCGCCCCACCAGAGCTGCTGCGGCCCGCCGCCGCCGGAGATGATGTTGTAGACGACGCGCCCGCCCGTCGCGGCCTGCAGCGACGCCGACATCCGCGCCGCCTGCACCGGGTGCAGGAACCCGGGCTGGAACGCGATCATGAACCGGTAGGCGGTGGTCTCCCCGGCGAGCGCGGCGGCCGCCGCCCACGGGTCGTCGGTCTCGGGGAACGACGGCATCAGCCCGCCGACGAACCCGGACCGCTCCGTCGCCCGCGCCACCTCGCCCATGTAGTCGACCGGGCCGTACCCGTCCGGCGCGCCGCCGCGCAGGCCGGGGCCGAGGGCGCCCGGCAGGTACGGGCCGAATCCGCCGCGGGTGATGTCGCCGAGCCGCAGCGCGGGTGCGTCGCCCTCCATCGCGATGCGCCAGTAGATGTCAACCGACACCTTCGGTCTCCTTCCGCAGCAGGGGCAGGACGCGCTGCGCCAGCCGGTAGGCGGTGCCGGGCGTCGCCGCCGGCTCCACGAAGAACTCGGAGATCCCCGCCTCGGCGCGGCGCCGGATCTCCTCGGCGAGGGCCGTCTCGTCCTGGACGTCGGCGCGCAGCCGCAGCGCCGCGTCGACGCCGTCCGGGACGAGGCCGGGGTCGTCGTCGGGGCCGATGAGGTGCGCGTCGGCGTGCTTGGCGGACAGCGCGAGGGCCTCCGGGGACGTCCCCGACAGGTACACGCGCGGGAACGGGCGCGGTACGCGGGAACCGGGGAAGCCGCCATCGAGCACCTGGAAGTGCTCGCCCTCGAAGGTGTACGGGCGCTCGCCCCACACGCCCTTCGCGATCGTGAGGAACTCGTCGGCGCGGGCGTAGCGGGCCGGGCCGTCAAGGAAGTCGCCGTGTGCGCGCGCGACCTTCGGATCGAGGTCGACGGCGAGCCGCCACGCGAGCCGCCCGCCGGTGTAGCGCTGCAGCGACGCCGACAGCTTCGCCGCGTAGACGGGAGTCGCGATCGCCGGATGGAACTCGGCCGCCACCTGGACGTGCCGCGTGTCGCGCAGCACCGCCGCCGCGAGGACCAGCGGGTCGTGGCCGCCGGGATCGAACGGGACGAGCACGCCGTCCAGCCCGCCCAGCTCGGCGGCGCGGCCCACCGCGCGGTGCTCCGGCTCGACGGCGCGCGGGCGCACGTCGGTGACGAAATCCGGGAGCACCGCCCGTCCGGGCGCGCGGGTCGGCGCCACGACATGCAAGCGGGTCAACGTATCGCTCCTTCCGAGGGCCGTCCGGCCTTCTCCTGTTCGTTGCCCGGCTCGGGCGCCGGGAGGCGGACGCCGAGGTCGGCCAGCAGCCGGCGGCGCAGCGCGGTGAACTCGGGGTCGGCGGCGTCGCGGGGACGCCGCGCAGCGACCCGCTCGTCGGTGACGAGCCGCCCGTCCTTCAGCACCGCGACGCGGTCGGCCAGCCGGATCGCCTCGTCCACGTCGTGGGTGACCAGCAGCACCGCCGGGCGGTGCGTGCGGACCAGGTCCCCGACGAGGTCCTGCATCCGCAGCCGGGTCAGCGCGTCGAGCGCGGCGAACGGCTCGTCCAGCAGCAGCAGTTCCGGTTCGCGGACCAGCGCGCGCGCCAGCGCGACGCGCTGCGCCTCACCGCCGGACAGGGTGTGCGGCCACGCCCGGGAATGGTCGGCCAGGCCGACCTCCGCGAGCGCGCGCCGCCCCCGCTCCTGCACGGCGGCGCCGCGCGGCAGCCCGACGACGACGTTGCCGAGGACGCGCTTGGACGGCACCAGCCGCGGCTCCTGGAACACGATCGTCCGGGCCTCGGGGACCAGGACGGTGCCGCCGTCCGGCCGGTCGAGGGCGCCGAGGATCCGCAGCAGGGTCGTCTTGCCGGTGCCGCTCGCGCCGAGGAGCGCGACGAACTCGCCGCGTTCGATGTCGAGGTCGACGCCGTCCAGGACGGCGCGGGATCCGAAGACCCGGCGCAGCCCTCGCAGATGCACCGCGGTGCTCATCGCGCCGCCCCCTTCGCCCGCCACGGCATCAGCAGCCGCTCGGCGCCGCGCGCGAGCAGGTCGGCGGCCAGCCCGAGCAGCCCGTACACCAGCACGCAGACCGAGAGGATGTCGGTGCGTGAGAAGCTCTGCGCCTGCGTCATCAGGTAGCCGATCCCGGACGTCGAGTTGATCTCCTCGGCGGCGATCAGCGCGATCACGCTGAGCGTCATCGACAGCCGGAACCCGGCGAGCAGCGACGGCAGCGCGCCGGGCAGCACGACCTCGCGGACGAGCCGCCACCCGCCGAGGCCGAAGGTGCGCATCGCCTCCAGCAGCCGGCGGTCCACGTTCCGGACGCCGCCCGCGGTCGAGACGTACATCGGGAACGTGGTGGCGACGGCGATCAGCACGACCCGCGCCGACTCGCCGATCCCGAACCACACCATGAACAGCGGGACGAGCGACAGGAACGGCAGCGCGCGCAGCAGCTGCAGCGGCGAGTCGAGCAGCTCCTCGCCGAGGCGGGAGAAGCCGGTGACGACGCCGAGCAGCAGCCCGGTGGCCAGCCCGAACGCCAGGCCGAGGACGGCGCGGGTCAGCGAGACCCGCAGCGCGTCGGTGAGCTGCCCGTCCGCCCACAGCTCGCGGGCGGCGTCCGCGACGGTCGCGGGCGAGGCGAGCACGTCGGGGCTGAGGACGCCGGTCGCGGACGCCAGCCACCAGCCGCCGAGCAGCGCGAGCGGGCCGAGGGTGCGCAGCGCGACGCTCACGCCGCGGCGGCGCGGCCGCGGGATGCGCGGGCGCGGGACGACGAGGTCCGGGTAGGGACGCGTCTCGGCCGGGGCGGCGGTCACGTCCCGCTCCCGGGCAGCGCCACCACGTACGGCTTGACGTCGACCGCCGTCGGTGTGATCTTCTGGTCGGCGAAGAACCGCGCGACGCTCGCGAACCCGTCGAGGTCGGCCGCGCCGATCGGCTGGGCGGTCGCGCCCTGCGCGAGGTTCTGCACGGTGAGCCGCTCGGCATCGCCGCTGACGGCCTGCGGGCCCGCCTTGGTGAACACGTTGACGTAGGCGCCGGGGTTCTTGATCTGGTCCTGCCCCCGGTCGTGGAGGTACTGGTAGAACGCCTTGACGACCTCGGGGTGCGCGTCGGCGAGCTTCGTCCGGACGGCCCACACCGAGTAGTTCTGCGACCCGATCTGCCCGCCGTTCACCAGGAAGTGCGCGCCGGTCGAGGCCATCTCGGGCAGCGAGTACGTCGCCCACACCGCCCACGCGTCGACCTTCCCGGAGTTGAACACCGGGGCGGTCTGCGCGGGGTTGAGGTAGACGCGCTTCACCTGGTCGGGCTTGATCCCGGACGCGGCGAGCGCCTTGAGCAGCAGGTACTCGGCGGTGCCGCCCTTGTTCACCGCGACCGACTTGCCGACGAGGTCGCGGGGCGTCCGGATCGGGGAGTCCTTGCGCACGAGGATCCCCTCGCCGATCTTGTCGGGGGCGATCTGCGCGAACAGCTTGAAGCCGGGCTTCTGGGCGAGCGCGGCGATCGCGGAGGTGATCGAGCCCTGCGCGAAGTCGAGCTCGCCGGCGTTCAGCTCCTGCGCGGCGGGCGCGAACGGCCCGGCGCTGCCGGTCCACTTGACCTTGGCGTGCACCGCCGACAGCGCCTTGTCGAGGCTGCCGTCCTTCTTCCCGGCGGCGAGCACCCCGGAGTTGCCCGGGTCGGGGACGCGGATGGTGACCGTCCCGCCGCCGGACGCGCCGGCGTCGTCCGATCCGCCGCAGCCCGCGGCGGCGAGCAGGACCGCGAGGGCGCCGGCGGCCAGGGCCGGGAGGGCGGGGAAGCGCTTCATGGATGCTCCTGTGCGACGAAGGCGAGCCGCGGGACGAGGTCGCGCGCGGCGGCGAGGGGTGCGGGATCGGCCCAGGCGGACACGTCCACCGGGGCGTCGTGGAAGCCGTGCCGGCGCAGGAACTCCTCCTGGCCGGCCAGCAGGGCGAGGCGGTCGTCGTCGAGCGCGGCGTGCAGCTCACGGTGGAAGCCGTCGCCGTAGGCGCGGGCGACGCCCTCCGCCCCGGACCCGGTCTCGTCCGCGAGGATGCGGGCGAGGTCGGCCGGGTGGTCGCGGGCCCAGTCGGCGGCGCCGAGCAGCACGGCGAGGAACCGGACGACGAGGTCCGGGTGGTCGTCGAGGAGCCGCTGGTCGACGGTGATGGGACGGGGCGTCCCGTTGTTGACCCGCCACCGGCGGTCCGGCAGGGCGTCGAGGTCGATCGCGACCTCCGCGCCGTAGCGGGCGGCGGTCTCCACGGCGACCGAGCCCTTGGTGTAGACGGCGTCGACGCGGCCGTCGCGCAGCGCGGCGAGCTCGGCCTCCCACTGCCCGGGGAGGGCGTCGCCGTCGAGGTCGACGAGGTCGGCGTCGGCGAGGGTGAGGCCGGCCTGGCGCAGCGCGCCGTCGAAGCCGCGCAGCGCCATCGCCCGCCAGAAGTCGATCTCGATGGCGCGGTGCGGGACGGCGAGCCGGCGGCCCTTCAGGTCGTGCGGGCCGTGCAGGCCCGCGCCGGGCCGGGCCAGCACGACCTGCCGCTCCTCGAACCAGGTGAGGCCGACGAGCCGGGTCGGCGCGCCGGTGGACCTGGCCCACAGTGCGGGGACGTTGCCGCCCTCGCGGACGAGCGTGGGAAGGCGGTGGCGGAAGTGCTCGCCGCGGTCGGGCCCGGCGCCCGCGTCCTGGAGGGAGCGCACGGCGATGCCGTCGGCGGCGAACTCCGCCGCGAGCCAGCCCTGGTCTGCGGCGATGCCGGTGGCGGTGGGGACGGGACAGCGGGTGAACCAGAGGTCCGCGGGAGGGGTGTCGGCCATGCCGGGAGTATTGCCAACAATCCCTACCAACTCAATGTAGATCCCATAAGGTGGGAAACATGGCACACACTCCCCCCGGCGGGCAGGCCGTGCGGCGCGCGCTGGACGTCCTGCTCTGCTTCCGCGACGGCGCCGCGCCGCTGACCGCGTCCGGCATCGCCCGCCGCCTCGGCCTCAGCACCTCGACCGCGCACCGGCTCGCGCAGACCCTGGCGGGCGCGGAGTTCCTCGCCCGCGACGCGTCCGCCCGCTACCGCCTCGGCCCGGCGGTCACCGAGCTGGGCCTGCTGTCGTTCCACCGGCAGGGCCTGCACCGGGTCGCGCCGGAGCTGGAGCACCTGGCCCGGGTCACCGGGACGACGGCCGATCTCGCGATCCGCAGCGGCGACCACGCGGTGCTGCTCGCCGGCGGCACCGTGCGGCGCACCGAGGACGGCGTCGGCCTGCGCCGCCCGCTGCACTCCACCGCGCTCGGCAAGGTGCTGCTGGCCTGGCCGCGGCCGGGCGCCGACGACCTGTCCGGGCTCGCGCCGCTGCGCCCGCTCACCGGCCGCACCATCGCGGACGTGGACGAGCTGCGCGCGGAGGTGGAGCGGGTCCGCGCCGCGGGGCACGCGATGAACGACGGCGAGTCGGCCGAGGGGGTGCGGACGCTCGCCGTCCCGCTGCTGGACCGGTCCGGCCACGCGCCGTACGCGCTCGCGCTGCGCTCGACGCCCGAGGTCATCACGGACGCGCGCGTCCCGTGGTTCCTGGCGCAGGCGCAGTCGTGCGCGCGGGCGATGGAGGTGCTCCTGCTGCCGCCGGAGGACCGCCGGGGCTGGCCGGGCCAGGGCGCCGCCCGTCCGTAAACATGTATTTCCTACTGTTTTAGTTGATTTCTCGCCCGATGGGTGCTTACACTCCCCGCGTCCGCCGGGACGCTCCCGGCCCTTGGGAGACCACCGTGACCACCACCTGCGACCAGCCCGCGCAGCAGGCCTCGCCGCGCGACCACGCGGGCTGGCTCGCGCTGGCCCGGACCACCGCGTCCGGCCCCGGCGTGGACGACCCGGACGGCCGCCACGCCGGGCGCCCGCAGGCGCGCGGCGCGGAGGCCCTCCGGCGGGCCGGGCTGCCCGCGCTGCTGATCCCCGCCCCGCACGGCGGTGGCGCCACCTGGTGCACCGCCTACCAGGTCGTCCGCGAGGTCGCCGCCGTCAACGGCGACATCGGGCTGTTCCTCGGGCACCACTACCTGCTGTCCTGGACGCCCGCCCTCTACGGCACGAGTGAGAACCGCGAGCGCGTCTGGGCGAGTGCCGCCGCCGGCTCTCGGCTCTGGGGCGGTGCTCCCGACCCGCGCGACACGTCCGCCCTGACGCTGACGCCGCGCGCGCACGGCGGCTTCGCCCTCGACGGCACGACGGCGATCACCGCCGGCGCCCTCCTCGCCGACCAGCTCGCCCTCGGCGCGACCCGCGCCGACACCGGCGAGCCGCTGATGGTCCTGGTCGATCCGGACGGTCCCGGCGTCGCGCGCGCCGAGGGCGGGACCGCCGCCGCGCAGAACGGAACGGTCCTTTTCTCCGCCGCCGCCGTGAGCGAGGACGACGTCATCGGACGGCCCGGCCCGGCCGCCCTGTCGCTGATGGCCTCCGCCATCCAGCTGATGGTCGCGCAGGTCTCCATCGGCATCGCCGAAGGAGCCCTCGACGCCGCCCGCGCGCACGCCGTCGGCCGGACCCGGCCCTGGCCGCTCGGGCAGGCGCGGCGCACCGGCGACGCCTATCTAGCCGGCGCCTACGGCGGCCTGCTCGCGCAGGTGCGCGCGGCGCGCGCGCTCGCGGACCTGGCCGTCGACGACCTCGCCCCGGCTCTGCACAGCGCCGGCGCCCCCGGCATCGGCGCCCCCGGCATCGGCGCCCCCGGCGGCGCGGCATCGCCCGAGCGGCGGTACTGCGAGCCGGCGGTCCTGGCCGCGACCGCGAAGATCGCCGCCGTCCAGGCATCGCTGGCGGTCGCCTCGCGCGTGTTCGAGCTCGCCGGCGCCGGCTCTCCCCGCGCGCGCCCGGGCCTGGCCCGGTTCTGGCGCTACGCCCGGACGCTCCGCGACCCGGTCGCGTACCGGCAGGCCGAGGTCGGCCGGGAGTTCCTGACCGGCGAGTTCCCTCCCGAAAGGAAGGCCCCACCGTGGCCCTGACGTCCCCCTGCCCCTCACCCGGACCCCGCGCGGGGCGGGCGCCGCGATGACGGCGCTCGACCTGAACCTCCGCCGCGTCTACGGCGCCTACCCGACCGGCGTCGCGGTCGTCGCGGGCCTGGCGGGCGGGCGGCCCGCCGGCATCGCCGCCAGCTCGTTCGTCCCCGTGTCCCTCGACCCGCCCCTGGTGTCGGTGTGCGTCGCGCACACGTCCACGACCTGGCCGCTGCTGCGCGAGCTGCCCCGCATCGGGATCAGCGTGCTCGGCGCGCACCAGGAGGACGTCGGGCGGCGGCTCGGCGCCCGCACCGGCGACCGGTTCGCCGGGGTCGCGTGGCGGTCCACCCCGGGCGGCGGCGTGCTCGTCGAGGGCGCGGCCGCCTGGTACGAGTGCACGATCGAGCAGCGGTTCCGCTCCGGCGACCACGACATCGTCGTGTTCCGCGTGCACGACCTGGACGCCGCCCCGGACGTGCCGCCGCTGGTGTTCCATGCCAGCGCGTTCCGCCGGCTCGGCTGACTATTTCCTACTTTGTTGGTCGGTATTGACGGATACATGATCGCCCGCTTACGTTGGCCCCGATCAGCAGACCCCCGGATGGGAGAGATCCACGTGAGAGCGACGCCGAGCCCGTGGAGGAGCGCCGCCGTGCTGGCGGCCGGACTGACGGCGCTGACCGCGTGCGGCTCGGGCGGCGGCGGGTCCGGCGCCGGCGCCGGGACGCCCCGGACCGGCGGCACCCTGACCTTCGCCGTCGGATCGGACGCGGGCTGCACCGACCCGCAGCAGGTCGGCAGCAACGACACCATCTACTCGGTCCGCCAGCTCGTCGACTCGCTCACCGACCAGGACCCGTCCACCGGCAAGATCGTGCCCTGGCTCGCGCAGAGCTGGACGATCAGCCGCGACGCCCGCACGTTCACCTTCCACCTGCGGCCCGGCGTCACCTTCAGCGACGGCTCCGCGCTGACCTCCGAGGTCGTCAAGGCCAACTTCGACGCCGTCCCGAAGCTCGGCCCGCTCGGGCTGCTCGCCGAGGGCTACCTGAGCGGCTACCAGGGCACCGATGTCGTCGACGACCTCACCTTCAAGGTCCGCTTCAAGCAGCCGAACGCGCAGTTCCTCCAGGCCACCGCCACGCACTCGCTCGGCATCGAGGCGGCGGCCAGCGTCCGCAAGACGCCGCAGCAGCGGTGCGCCGAGGGCATCGTCGGATCCGGGCCGTTCACGCTGCAGAAGTACGTGCCGAGCCAGTCGATCACGCTCGCCGCCCGCAAGGGCTACGCGTGGGGCTCGTCGCTGTGGAAGAAGCAGGGCGCCGCCTACCTCGACCGCGTCGTGTTCAAGATCCTCCCCGAGTCGGGCGTGCGGACCGGCGGGCTCCAGTCCGGGCAGGTCGACGCCATCGGCAGCGTCGGGCGGGCCGACGAGTCGGCGCTCAAGTCGTCCGGCGTGCAGCTGCTGGCACGTGCCAATCCCGGCGTCGTCTTCGGCCTCAGCCCGAACAACACCCGCTCGCCGCTGACCGACGAGAAGGTCCGGCAGGCCATCGCGCTCGGCGTCGACCGGCAGCAGATCGCGCAGACCGTCTTCCCCACCGGCACGCAGCCCGCCACCAGCGTCCTCGCCCACACCACGCCCGGCTACGTCAACGTCGGAGCCGCGCTCTCCCACGACCCCGCGCGGGCCAAGTCCCTGCTCCAGTCCGACGGCTGGACGCCCGGAAGCGACGGCGTCCTGCAGAAGGGCGGCAAGAAGCTCAGCATCACCGCCACGTGGGCGCCCGTCGCCGCCACCAACAAGCCCGCGCTGGAACTGCTCCAGCAGCAGCTCAAGACGATCGGCGTGCAGCTCGCGCTCAAGGAGCAGCCGGTCGCCCAGCTCGCCCAGCTCCAGACGTCCGGCAACTTCGACCTGCTGTTCGGCAACGTCACCCGCGCCGACCCGGACATCCTGCGCAGCTCGTTCTCGTCCAAGCTCGCCAACCCTTACAAGCTGCCGGCCACCGGCCTCGACGGCCTCCTCGACGGCCAGGCCGCCGAACCCGACCAGGCCAAGCGCCTCGACCTCGTCGCGCAGGCGCAGCGGCAGATCGTCGAGCACGCCTACACGATCCCGGTCGTCGAGCTGCAGACGGAGCTGGGCGTCGCGAAGAAGGTCCACGGCGTGCTGTTCGACGCGTCCAGCCGCATCCAGCTCCACGACGCCTGGATCGGCTAGGGATGCGACGCTACGCGGCCTTGCGCCTCGCCCAGGCGGCCGGAGTGCTGTGGGCGGCCTACACCGTGTCGTTCCTGGTCCTCGACCTGCTGCCCGGCGACCCCGTCTCGGCGATGGCCGGGGCGGGCGCCGACCAGGCGGGCGTCGACCCCGCGCAGATCGCCCGGCTCAGGAGCGAGTACGGCTTCGACGACCCGGTCCCGGTGCAGTACGTCCACTACCTCGGCCGGGCGCTGCGCGGCGACTTCGGCGACTCGGTGTCCAGCGGCCGGCCGGTGACGTCCGTCATCGGCGACGCGCTGCCGTCCACCCTCCAGCTCGTCGCCGCCGGCCTGGCGCTCGCGGTGCTGTTCGGCGGCGGGCTCGCGCTGGCGGCGACGTACACCGCGCGGCGCTGGCTGCGGCAGCTGCTGCTCTCGCTGCCGCCGCTCGGGGTGTCCGTCCCGACGTTCTGGGCCGGGCTGATGCTCGTCGAGATCTTCTCGTTCCGGGCGCGGCTGCTCCCGGCGTTCGGGAACGGCGGGCTGCGCGGGCTGATCCTGCCCGCCGTCACCCTCGCGATCCCGACCGGCGCCATCGTGGCGCAGGTACTGGCCAAGAGCCTGCTCGGCGCGCTCGACGAACCGTACATCCAGACCGCCCGGGCCAAGGGCGCCGGACGCCCCCGGATCCACCTGCGGCACGCGCTGCGCAACGCGTCGCTGCCCGCGCTGACGGTCGTCGGCGTCCTCGTCGGGCAGCTCATGGCCAACTCCGTCGTGATCGAGACGGTGTTCTCCCGCAACGGCCTCGGCCGGGTCACCGCCGGCGCGGTCGCCGCCCAGGACATCCCGCTCGTGCAGGGCGTCGTGGTGTTCGGGGCGCTGGTCTTCGTCCTGGCCAACCTCATCGTCGACCTCGTCTACCCGCTGCTGGACCCGCGGATCGCCGCCGCGGGCGGCCGGCGCTGGAGGCCCGCATGAGCAGCACCCTCGACGCCCTCGGCGTCCTCGACGCCGCGCCGGAGCCCGGCGCGCCCGAGCGGGCGGTGCGCCGCCGCGCCGGCACCGCCCGCACCGTCCGGTTCTTCTTGCGCCAGCCGGGGCTCGTCCTGTCCGTGCTCGTGATCGCGGCGGTGGTGCTGGCGTCGTTCTGGCCCGGCCTGTTCACCTCGCGGGACCCGCTGACCGGGGTGCCGGCGCAGGCGTTCCGGGCGCCCGGCGCGGCGCACTGGTTCGGCACCGACGAGCTCGGCCGCGACGTCTACGCGCGGGTCGTGCACGGCGCGGCGCTGTCGCTGAAGGCCACGCTGATCGCCGTCGCGGTGTCGTTCGCCGCCGGCGGGCTGCTCGGCCTGCTCGCCGGGTTCGCGGGCCGCTGGATCGACGACGTGCTGATGCGGTTCGTCGACGTGCTGCTGTCGATCCCCGCGCTGTTCCTGTCGCTCGCGCTGGTCACCGCCCTCGGCTACGGGACGGTGAAGGTCGCGGTCGCCGTCGGCGTCGCCAGCGTCGCGACGTTCGCGCGGGTGATGCGGTCGGAGGTGCTGCGGGTCCGGCAGGCCGTGTTCGTGGAGGCGGCCCGGTCCTGCGGGACGCGCTGGTACGCGGTGCTCGGACGGCACGTCCTGCCGAACGCGATCGGGCCGGTGCTGGTGCTCGCGACGCTGGACTTCGGCACGGCCGTGCTCGCGGTGTCGTCGCTGAGCTTCCTCGGCTACGGCGCGGCGCCGCCCGCACCGGAGTGGGGGACGCTGATCTCCGACGGCCGCAACTACCTCGCGAACGCCTGGTGGATGACCGCGCTGCCGGGCCTGACGATCGCCGCGACCGTGCTCGCCACGAACCGGATCGCGCGGGCCCTCGACGGCGAGTGGGGGCGGCGGTGACCGAGTCGCAGGAGACCCCGCTGCTGGAGGTGGCGGGCCTGTCCGTCTCGTACCTGACCAGGACGGAGCGGGTGCACGCCGTGCGCGGCGCGGACCTCGACGTCCGGCCGGGGGAGATCGTCGCGCTGGTGGGGGAGTCGGGCTCGGGCAAGAGTACCACCGCGCACGCCGTGCTGCGGCTGCTCGCCCCGAACGCCTCCCTCGACGCCGGGACCGTCCGGTTCGCGGGACGCGACCTCGCGGCGCTGTCCGAGCGGGAGCTGCGCACCGTCCGCGGCGCCCGGATCGGGCTCGTCCCGCAGGACCCGGGCGTCGCGCTGAACCCGGTGAAGCGGATCGGCGAGCAGGTCGCGGAGGTGCTGCGGCTGCACGGGCTCGCCACCCGCCGGACGGCGCCGGCCGCGGCGGTCGAGGCGCTGGAGCGCGCCGGGATGCCGGAGCCGGCGGTGCGGGCGCGGCAGTACCCGCACGAGCTGTCCGGCGGCATGCGGCAGCGCGCGCTGATCGCCGTCGCGATCGCCGCCGGGCCGCAGCTGATCGTCGCGGACGAGCCGACGAGCGCCCTCGACGTCACCGTGCAGCGCCGCATCCTCGACCACCTCCAGCACCTCACCGAGGAGCTCGGCACCGCCGTGCTGCTCGTCACCCACGACCTCGGCGTCGCGGCGGACCGGGCCGCGCGGATCGCCGTCATGTCGCAGGGCCGCGTCGTCGAGTCGGGCCCGGCGCGGCGGATCATCGAGGACCCGCAGGACGCCTACACGCGGCGGCTGCTGGACAGCGCGCCGAGCCTCACCGCCGTCCGCGCGCGCCCCCGGCCCACCGCCCCGCCGGAGCCCGACGAGCCCGACGCCGATGTGCTGGTCACCGCCGAGCACCTCGTCAAGGACTTCCCGCTGCCGCGCGGCCGGACGGTCCGCGCCGTCGACGACGTCGGCCTCACCCTGCACCGGGGCCGGACGCTCGCGCTGGTCGGCGAGTCGGGCTCGGGCAAGTCGACGACCGCCCGGATGATCCTGCGGCTCGTCCCGCCGACGTCCGGCCGGATCGTGTTCGACGGCGAGGACGTCACCGCCGCGGGCGGGGCGGCGCTGCGGCGGCTGCGGCGCCGCGCCCAGCTCGTCTACCAGAACCCGTACGCCTCGCTCGACCCCCGGTTCTCGATCGGCGAGGTGATCACCGAGCCGCTGCGCGCGTTCCGCGTCGGCGACCGGGCGTCCCGCGCCGCCCGCGCCCGCGAGCTGCTCGACCGCGTCGCGCTCCCCGCCGCGACGCTGGAGCGCCGCCCCGCCGAGCTGTCGGGCGGGCAGCGGCAGCGCGTCGCGATCGCCCGCGCGCTGGCCCTCGAACCCGACCTCGTCGTGTGCGACGAGCCCGTCTCGGCGCTGGACGTGTCCGTCCAGGCGCAGGTCCTGGACCTGCTCGCCGAGCTGCAGGACGGCACGGGCCTCGCCTACCTGTTCATCTCGCACGACCTCGCGGTCGTCCGGCAGATCGCGCACCGGGTCGCGGTCATGAAGGCCGGACGGGTCGTCGAGACCGGCGCGACCGGCGCCCTCTTCGGCGACCCGGCCCACGAGTACACCCGCGAACTGCTCGCCGCCATCCCCGGCGGGGACGCGCGCAACGGCGCCGCAGGCGCACGGCTGTTGGAGGAGCGGACATGACCGTACAGACCACCACGACCACCGGCACGGCGGACGCGTTCGCCGAGGAGTGGCGGGCCTGGCACGCCGCGCAGGAGGCGCGGCTCGCCGACCCGCACGGCTTCCTCGCGATCACCGGCCTGCACTTCCTCGACGAGGAGCCGCGCCGCCTCCCCGACGCGCCGGGTGTCTGGACGACCGGGCCCGAGGGCGTGACCGTCGTCCTCGGCGACGGCGAGGAGCTGACCGTGGACGGCGAGACCGTGCGCGGGGAGCACCGGTTCGGCGTGCTGCCCGAGCGCGGCGGCGTCACCGCGCTCTGGGGCGACGTGGCGATCGAGGTGGCCAAGCGCGGCGGGAACGACATCGTCCGGCCCCGCCACCCGGACCATCCGCTGCGCACCGCGTTCCGCGGCACGCCCGCCTTCCCGCCCGACCCGCGCTGGGCGGTGACCGGCCGCTACGTCGCGTTCGACGCGCCGCGCCCGACCACCGTCGGCGCCGCCGTCGAGGGGCTCCAGCACGTCTACGACGCGCCCGGCCGGATCGAGTTCGAGCTGGACGGCCGGCCGCTCGCGCTCACCGCGTTCAACGGCAGGGCGCCCGGCGAGCTGCTCGTCCTGTTCACCGACGCGACGTCCGGCGTCACCACCTACGCCGCGAACCGGGCGCTGTTCGTCGCGCCGCCCGCCGCGGACGGGACGGTGGCGCTCGACTTCAACCGGGCCCACAACCTGCCGTGCGCGTACACCGAGTTCGCGACGTGCCCGCTGCCGCCCGCCGAGAACCGGCTGCCGGTCGCCGTGGAGGCGGGCGAGAAGATCCCCTACGAGCGCGCCGCGGGGCAGGGGGACCGGTCGTGAGCGTCGCCGTCCTGGTGGGGAACCCGCGTCCGAAGTCCCGGACGCTGCAGATCGCTGTCCAGGCCGCCGAAGCGGTCGCCGGACGGATCGGGCACGCCGGGGAGCCGGACCCCGTCGACCTGTCGGCGCTCGCTCCCGCGCTGCTCGACGCGTCGCCCGCGCCCGAGGTGCAGGACGCGCTCGACCGGGTCGCCGGAGCGGACGTCCTGGTCGTCGCGAGCCCGACCTACAAGGCCACCTACACCGGCCTGCTGAAGGTGTTCCTCGACCGCCTTCCCGGCGGCGCGCTGGCGTCGACGGTCGCGCTTCCGCTGCTGGTGATGGGCGACCCGAAGCACTCGCTGGCCGTCGAGGTGCACCTGCGGCCGCTGCTGGTGGAACTGGGCGCGACCGTCCCGACCCCTGGGCTGGCGTTCCTGGAGTCGCAGGTGCCGGACGCCGCCGAGGTGCTCGGCACCTGGGCGGACGCCGTCGCCCCGCAGGTGTCCGCCGCCCTCGCGAGCCTCACGGCGGGAGCCCGCTGATGCCCGTCAAGCAGATCCACCTCGCGGCCCACTTCCCGGGCGTCAACAACACCACCGTCTGGACGGACCCCCGGTCGGCCAGCCAGATCGACTTCGGCTCGTTCGTCCACCTCGCCGAGACCGCCGAGCGCGGCAAGTTCGACTTCTTCTTCCTCGCCGAGGGCCTGCGGCTGCGGGAGATGAAGGGCCGCATCCACGACCTCGACGTGGCGGGACGGCCCGAGTCGCTGACCGTCCTGTCGGCGCTGTCGGCCGTCACCACCCGCCTCGGCCTCGCCGCGACCGTCAACTCCACCTTCAACGAGCCCTACGAGGTGGCGCGCCGCCTCGCCACCGTCGACCACCTCAGCGGGGGCCGCGCCGCCTGGAACGTCGTGACGAGCTGGGACGCGTTCACCGGCGAGAACTTCCGGCGCGGCGGCTACCTCGCGGAGGCCGACCGCTACACCCGCGCCACCGAGTTCCTGCACACCGCCCGCGAGCTGTGGGACTCGTGGGCGGACGGCGACCTGGTCGCCGACCCGGAGGAGGGCGAGTTCGTCCGTCCCGGCGCGGGCGCGTTCGCGCACCACGGCCCGCAGTTCGACATCGCCGGCCGGTTCAACGTGCCGCGCCCGCCGCAGGGCCACCCCGTCATCATCCAGGCGGGCGACTCGTACGAGGGACGCGAGTTCGCCGCCGCCGACGCCGACGTCATCTTCAGCCGGCACGGCACGCTGGAGGACGGCCGGGCCTTCTACAAGGACGTCAAGAGCCGCCTCGCCCGCTATGGGCGGCACCCCGACGACCTGAAGATCATGCCGGCGGTCACCTACGTGCTCGGCGACACCGAGGAGGACGCCGCCGAGCGCGCCGCCGAGATCCGCCGCGCGCAGGTCTCGCCGCAGAACGCCATCGCGTTCCTGGAGGGCTACTGGGGGCGGGACCTGTCCGGCTACGACCCCGACGGCCCGCTCCCCGACATCGAACCCGACCTCGACGAGGGCGTCTCGAAGGGCCGCGCGCAGTTCCGCGGCGACCGCGGCGAGACCGTCCGCCGCTGGCGGGCCCTCGCCGCCGAGCGCGGCCTCAGCATCCGCGAGGTGGTCATCGAGGCCACCGGGCGGCAGACGTTCGTCGGCACGGCCCGCTCGGTCGCCGACCGGATCGACGAGTTCGTGCAGACCGACGCCGCCGACGGCTTCGTGTTCGTCCCGCACGTGACCCCGGGCGGGCTCGACGACCTGGTCGAGCACGTCGTCCCGCTGCTGCAGGAGAAGGGCGTGTTCCGCGCCGACTACACCGGGCCCACGCTGCGCGACCACCTCGGCCTGCGCGTCCCGCGCGTCCACTCCACCCGATCGGAAAGGGAGGCGTCATGACCGGCCTGCACCTGTCCGCCGCGCTCACCGACGCCGGCTGGCACCCGGCCGCCTGGCGCGACCCGGCCGCCCGCCCCGGCGCGCTGTTCACCGCCCGCTACTGGACGGGCCTCGCCGCCGAGGCCGAGCGCGGGCTGCTCGACTTCCTCACCATCGAGGACGCGCTCGGCCTCCAGTCGTCCGACCCGACCGCGCCCGACGACCGCACCGACCAGGTCCGGGGCCGCCTCGACGCGGTGCTGGTGGCCGCGCGGCTGGCGCCCGCCACGTCGCGGATCGGGCTCGTCCCGACGACGATCACCACGCACACCGAGCCGTTCCACGTGTCCATCGGCATCGCGTCCCTGGACTACGCGAGCCGGGGGCGCGCGGGCTGGCGGCCGCAGGTCGCGGGCGCGCGGCTCTCCGACGCCGCCCACTTCGGCCGCCGCACCTTCCCCGAGTTCGACCAGCCCTGGTTCGCGACCCCGGACGGCAAGGCGTTCAGCGCCGAGCTGTTCGGGGAGGCCGCCGACTTCGTCGAGGTCGTGCGGCGGCTCTGGGACAGCTGGGAGGACGACGCCGAGATCCGCGACGCCGCCACCGGCCGCTTCCTGGACCGTGACAAGCTGCACTACATCGACTTCGAGGGCGCCCACTTCAGCGTCCGCGGCCCCTCGATCACCCCGCGCCCGCCGCAGGGCCAGCCGCTCGTCACCGCCCTCGCGCACGACGTCGGCCCCTACGAGTTCGCCGCACGGAGCGCCGACGTCGTCTACATCACGCCGCATTCGCGGCCCGATGCCGTCACGATCATCGCGCAGGTCCGCGAGGCGGAGCGGACCGTCGGCCGGGCCGGCGAACCCCTCAAGATCTTCGCCGACCTCGTCGTGTTCCTCGACGACGCGCCCGGCGCCGCCTTCGCCCGCAAGGCCCGCCTGGACGAGCTGGACGGCGCCGCCCTCGCCTCCGACGCCGAGATCTTCGCGGGCACCCCCGGCGAGCTCGCCGACCTGCTGCTCGACTGGCGCGACGCGGGCCTCGACGGGTTCCGGCTGCGCCCCGGCGTCCTGCCGTCCGACCTGGAGGGGATCGCGCGGGGGCTCGTCCCGGTCCTGCAAGGGCGCGGCGCGTTCCGCACCGCGTACGAGACGACGACGCTGCGCGGCCACCTCGGCCTGTCCCGTCCCGCCAACCGGTACGCGACCGCATGAAGTTCCTCGCGATCACCCTCATCGTGCACGCGCCCGACCCCCGCACGGGCGCCCTGAAGCCCGTCACCGAACGGCTCCGCGACGTCGTCGAGCACGCCGTCCTCGCCGAACGGCTCGGCTTCGACGGCTTCGGCGTCGGCGAACGGCACGAGCGGCCGTTCCTGTCGTCGTCGCCGCCCGTCGTGCTCAGCCACATCGCCGCCCGCACGTCCACGATCCGGCTGTTCACCGCCGTCACCACGCTCAGCCTCCTCGACCCCGTCCGCGCCTACGAGGACTACGCCACCCTCGACCACCTGTCCGGCGGCCGCCTCGAACTGATCATCGGCAAGGGCAACGGCACCGCGCAGGCCGCGCTGTTCGACGTCACCGCCGAGGACCAGTGGGACCGCAACCGCGAAGGCTACGAGCTGTTCCGCCGGCTGTGGCGCGAGGACACCGTCACCTGGTGGGGCAGGCACCGCCCGCCGCTGGACAAGGCCGAGGTGCTGCCGCGCCCGCTCCAGCGCCCCGTCCGCGTCTGGCACGGCAGCGCCACCAGCAAGGAGTCGGTCGAACTCGCCGCCCGCTACGGCGACCCGCTGTTCTCCGCCAACGTCACCAACCCCGTCGAGCCGTACGCCGAACTCGTCGCCTACTACCGGGAGCGGTGGGCGCACCACGGCCACGACCCCGCGGACGCCCTCGTCGGAGCGGGCAGCGCCGGCCTGTACGTCGCGCCCCGGTCCCAGGACGCCATCGAGGTGTACCGGCCGGTGTTCGAGGCGCGGCAGGCGCTGTTCCGCCGCAACGGCGTCACGCCCGTCTTCGACTCGATCGAGGACGCCGTCGCGCGCGGCTCCGCGCTCATCGGCAGCCCCCAGCAGGTCATCGACAAGGTCCACCGCTACCACGACCGGCTCGGGCACGAGGTCATGCACGTCCAGGCCGACCCCGACGGGCTCCCCGAGGAGCTGCACCGCGCGTCCCTGGAGCTGTTCCAGAGCGACGTCGCGCCGGTGCTGCGCAGGGAGATCCCGAGCCGGCCGTTCCCGCCCGTCCCGGCCCCGCCCGCCGCGACCCCGCCCGTCCCGACCGCCGCTGGGAGGCGCCCGTGATCCCGCTGTCCGTCCTCGACCTCGCGCCCGTCCCCGCCGGCGGCACCGCCCGCGACGCGCTCCGCAACACCCTCGACCTGGCGCGCCGCGCCGAGGCCGCCGGCTACCGCCGCTACTGGCTCGCCGAGCACCACCTCGCGCCCGGCGTCGCCAGCGCCGCGCCGCAGATCCTCATCGAGGCGGTCGCGGCGGTCACGTCGCAGATCCGCGTCGGCTCCGGCGCCGTGCAGACCGGCCACTGGACGCCGCTGTCCATCGTCGAGCAGTTCGGCACGATCGACGCGCTGCACCCCGGCCGGATCGACCTCGGGCTCGGCCGCTCGGGGCAGCGCCGCGCCGAGGCCGCCGCCCGTCCCGCGCCGCCGGCCGCGCCCGCCCGCGAAGCCGAGATCGTCGACGGCCTGCTCATCCCCGCGCCGTTCGACTTCACGCGGCTCGCCGGGTCCGCCGCGTTCGGGCTGCACGGCGCGCTGCTCCAGCAGCCGGGCGCCGAGTCGCCCGACTTCGCCGCCGTCGTCGACGACATCGCCGCGCTCCTCGCCGGCACCTACGCCAGGGACGGCCAGGAGGCGCACGCCAACCCCGGCGAGGGCGCCGCGCTCGACCTGTGGATCCTCGGCAGCAGCGGCGGCCAGAGCGCCCGCGTCGCGGGCGAGCGCGGGCTGCCGTTCGCGGCGAACTACCACGTCAGCCCGTCCAACGTGCTGGAGGCCGTCGAGGCGTACCGGGCCGCGTTCCGGCCGTCGGACGTGCTCGCCGAGCCGTACGTCATCGTCTCCGCCGACGTGGTGGTCGCACCGTCCGACGAGCAGGCCCGGGAGCTGGCGTCGCCGTACGCGCTGTGGGTGCACAGCATCCGGTCCCGGCTCGCCGCGATCCCGTTCCCCACCCCGGCGCAGGCCGCCGCGCACGACTGGCGTCCCGAGGACCTCGACCTGGTCGCCGACCGCGTCGACACCCAGTTCGCGGGCGCGCCCGGCACCGTCGTGGACGGCCTCCAGACCCTCCAGCGCGTCACCGGCGCCGACGAGCTGCTCATCACGACGATCACTCACGACCACGCCGACCGCGTCCGCTCCTACGAGCTGCTCGCCGCCGCCTGGCACCGCGCGACGACGCGGGTGACCGTCCCGCAGCAGGCACGGCGCTGACGACCGCCGGCATCCGGGCCGCCGCAGGTGGTGACGGTCAGGTCTGCCAGTGGCCGACCAGCTCGGCGTAGAGGGGGCTGGCGGCGAGCAGGGTGCCGTGCGTGCCGAGCTGCGGGGACGCGCCGTCCAGCAGCAGGACGCGCTGGGCCCGCTGGGCGGAGCTGATGCGGTGGGCGATGACGATGAGCGTGCCGCCGCGCGCCGCCAGCGCCCGTTCCGCGCGCGCTTCGGCGGCCGGGTGCAGGTGGCAGGTCGCCTCGTCGAGGATCGTCACGGGCGCGGCGGCGAGATACGCGCGGACGAGCGTGACGAGCTGGCGCTCCCCCTGCGACAGCGTGCCGCCGCCGGGCGGGACGGCCGCGTCGTAACCGCCGAGCCGGTCCACGGTCCCGGCCAGCCCGATCGCGTCCACGGCCTTGTCGAGGTCGGCGGTCGTGGCGTCCGGGCGCAGGTAGGCGAGGTTCTCCCGGAGCGTTCCGGCGAACACGTAGCTCTCCTGCGGGACGAGCGCGACGGCCCGCCGGAGCCGCGCCCCGTCCAGGTCGGGCAGCGGCACCTTGCCGAGCGTGACGCGCCCCCGCCGCGGCCGGACGAGGCCGGACAGGACGTCGGCGAGCGTCGACTTGCCCGTCCCGCTCGGCCCGACCACGGCCAGGTGGGTGCCCTCGGGGATGTGCAGGGACAGGTCGTCGAGGACCGGCGCGGCCTCGGCCGAGTACGCGAACGTCACGTGCTCGGCCTCCAGGTCGTAGGACGTGGCGGTGGCGGGCGCCGCGAGCCGGGGCGCGCGGGCCGGCTCCGCGCAGACCTCGGCGAGCCTGCCGAGGACCACGGCCAGGCTGAGCAGCAGCGTCCCGCCGGCGTCGACCAGCAGCACCATCGCCGGCTGGAGCCCGGTGACCAGGTAGCTCACCCCGCCCGCCACCTGCCCGGTGGTGAGCCGGTGCTGCTCGACGAGCCGCGGCGACAGCGCCAGCAGCGCGAGCAGCGGCAGGTGCACCCCCAGCGCGAGCACCGGCAGGCGGACGAGCCGCGACCGGGCGAAGGACCGCAGCGCCCCGGCCTGCGCGTCGATCGCCTCGCCCGCGGTCCGGGCCGCGCGCGGCTCGGCCGCGCACGCCACCACGTCCCGGACGCCCTGGACGATCTCGGTCGCGGTCTCGCCGATGCGCTCGCCGTACCGGACGACCGCCCGGTACCGGCGGACCTGGACGCCGAGCAGCGCGCCGAACAGCGCCAGCGCGAGCGCCACCGACAGGGCGGCGGCGAGGGCGGGCAGCGGGGCGAGCAGCGTCAGCCCGAGCAGCGCGGCGATCCCCGCCGCGAGCAGCTGCCGGACGTTGCGCAGCGCCGTCCCGAGCAGCGCCCGGACGGCCTCCGCCTGCTCGGTGACCTGCGAGATCCCGGCGCCTGCGCCGCCGGACGCGGGGCCGGCCGCCCGGTCGATCGTGCGGCGCAGCGCGCCGCCGACGACGGCCGCGACGAGGGAGTCGCGGAGCGGCTCGACGGTGGCGGCGAGCGACGGGTAGATCCGCCGGGTGCCGAGCGCGCCGAGCGCCTGGAGCGCGGCGAGCGCGGCCAGCCAGCCGAGCCCGGCGAGGGGCCGCCGGGCGAGGAAGCCGTCGTCGACGGCGCGGGCGAGCAGCAGGCCGGACGCGAACGACGGTAGGCTCTCGACCGCCGACCACAGGGCCAGCCGCCGCAGCGCGGGCCCCCGCCCGCGCAGGTGGCGGCGCAGCAGCAGGGCGGCGGGCGGGGCGGTCACGCGGCCGGTCCCGGCGCGGCGGCGTACGGCACCGCCGCGTCCGGCGGCTCGGCGGCGAACACGGCGCGGTACCGGGGGTCGGTCCACAGCTCGGCGTGCGGCGCGAGCGCGCGGATCCGGCCCGCGTCGAGCCAGGCGACGAGGTCCGCGCGGGCCGCCGTCGCGGGACGGCGCGCCACCACCAGGCTGGTGCGTCCCGCGAGGACCTCCCGCAGCGCCCGCGTCACCCGCATCTCCGTCGCGGTGTCGAGGCTGCTGGTGGCGTCGTCGAGGACGAGGAGCCGCGCGTCCGCCAGCGCCGCGCGGGCCAGCCCGAGCCGCTGCAGCTCGCCGCCCGACATCGGCGCCTCCGCCAGCGGGGTGTCGTACCCGGCGGGCAGCGCCCGGACGAACCCGTCGGCCGCCGCGGTCCGGGCGGCGCGGCGCACCTCGGCGCGGGTGGCGCCCGGCCGCGCGTAGGCGATCATGTCGTGCACGGTCGCGCCGAGCGGCGCGGGGCGCTCGAAGGCGTACGCGACGGCGCGCCGCAGCTCCGGGAGCGCGACGTCCGCGACGTCGACGCCGTCGAGCTCGACGCGGCCCTCGTCGGGGTCGGCGAGCCGCGCGACCGTCGCGACCAGCACGCTCTTACCGGACCCGGACGTCCCGACGACCGCGACGGCGGTCCGCGGCGGCACCGCGAGGTCGAGGCGGTCGAGCACCGTCCGGCCGCCGACCCGGACGGTGACGCCGCGGAGCCGCAGCGCGCCGGGACCGTCCGGCAGCGGGACGGGCCGCGCCGGCGGCCGGACGGCCGGCTCGGCGCCGAGGACCTCCGCGACGCGTCCGGCGCCGACCTCGCAGTTCAGCAGCGCGACGAAGGTGTCGAACAGCGCCGCCGCGCCGGCCGCCAGGGACGTGTAGGACGCGGCGGCGACGAGCCCGCCCGCCGTGACGTCGCCGGTCGCGAGGCGGATCCCGGCGACGCCGACCACCGCGACCTGGAGCAGCGGCGCGAGCAGCGAGAGCCGCCAGCCGACCTGCCCCTGCGCGTCCCAGGTCAGGCGGCCGGCCGCGCCGAGCTGCGGCAGCGGCAGCAGGATCCGCCGGACCTCGCGGCCCGCGGTGCCGGAGGCCCGGATGGTGCGGGCGCCCTGCCGGGCGTCGAGCAGCCGCGTGCCGATCTCCGCCTGGTGGCGCTGGTAGTCGGCGAACGGCTCGCCGGCCTTGACGACGAACGACCGCAGCGCCAGCACGGCCGGCGGGACGCCGAGCGCGAAGACCAGCGCGAGCGTCCAGTCGATGAGGCTGAGGGCGACGACGGCGCCGGCGGTGGTCACCAGCGTCGCGGCGCCGGACAGCAGCAGGGCGGGGAACGCGGCGGGGCCGCCCGCGCTCTCGGTGAGCCGCGCCAGCACGTCCCCGGCGGGGAAGCGGCGCCGCCCGGGCACGCCGAGTTCCAGGACCCGCCCGATGAGGCGGTGCCGGAGCCACGCGGTGATGCGGCTGCCGCAGTAGGTGCCGGCGAGTTCCTCGGCGGCGTCCGCGACGGCGGCGGTGACCAGGACGAGGGCGAGCCCGGCGATGGCGGCGCCGAGGCCCCGGCCGGAGCGGACCGCGTCGATCGCCCGGCCGAGCATGACCGGGGTCGCGAGCGTCGCCGCGACGCGGACGACCGTGACGGCCGCCAGCAGGCCGAGGAGCGTCCGGAAGCGGCGCGCCGCCGCGCGCAGCAGCCGCCTCCCGTCCCGGCGCAGCGCGGCGGGCGCGGCGGGCGCTCCCGCGAGCGGCGGGGACCCGCCGGCGGCGGGCTCTGGCTCGGGCACGCTCGTCGGCTCCGTTCGCGTTCGGCGGGCATGGGGTCGCGGTGGGCTCGGGTTTCGGCGGGTGTCGGGTTACAGTGGCAAGTGGGTCCGGTCACGGACCGGCCTTCCGGCCGGCCCGTGACCGGTGTCTGCGGACGGGGGTCACCTCATGCGCCCTGGCCCGCGGAGGGTGCCGGACATCACGCGCAGGAGATGCCGACGCACACGGAGTTCAGCAGGGTCAGCAGGCCGACGCACGCGCACGTGCCGCTGAGCTGAACGCCCTCGATCTCGATGGGGTCGGTCTCGGGCAGTTCCTGCAGCTCCGCCACGAGGTCGCCCTCGAAGATGCTCTCCATTCGATTCACCTCCCTTCGCCTGTCGATGCCGAGATCCGCTCCGCCGCGAGGCAGAAGCGGACCACCTCCGTCCGGAGGACCGGGGACCATGCCTGGACGACGGCGGTGTGCCCGTCGTCGACCTCGAGGTAGTCGAGGCCGGCCCCTTCGGTCCTGCCGAGTTCGAGGAGGCGCCGCCGCAGCGCCCGGGAGTGCGCGACGGGGATGACCTCGTCGCGGGTCCCGTGCGCCAGCAGCAGCGGCGCCGTGAGCGCGGCGCACGCCCGCAGGACGTCGCGTTCCGCGCCCGGCTCCGCCGCGTCGCCCGCTGCCGCGTCGCCGGTGGGCGCGCCGTCCGCCGCCGGGTCGCCGCCGGGCCGGGTGAGGCGCGCGACCCGGTCCCGGACGGGTCCGGGCGCGTCGCGGCGCAGCCCGGCGGCGGAGGTGAACGGGGCGAGCGCCACGCAGCCGGACCACAGGTCCGGGCGATGGCAGGCGGCCAGCAGCGCGAGGAACGCGCCGTAGCTGCCGCCGAGCACCACCGGTTCCGGCAGCCCGGCGTCCCGCCGGGGCAGGGCGAGGCCGTGCGCCAGGTGGACCACGTCCTCCAGGTCGGGCCCGCCCCAGTCGCCGATGACCGCGCGCAGGTGCCGCTCGCCGTAGCCGGTGCTCCCGCGCTGGTTGGGCGCCACCACCGCGATGCCGGCGGCGGCGAGGTGCTGGAACAGCGGGTCGAACTCGAACCGCCACGCCGACAGCGGGCCGCCGTGCAGCGCCAGCACGAGGTGCCGCCGCTCGCGCCAGCGCGGACCGCCGTAGACGATCGCCTCGATCGGCCCCGCGGGGCCCGCCAGCTCGACCAGCTCGGCGGTCCGCCAGGCGGCCGCGACGTCGGGCGCGCGCCGCACCGGCGCCCACCCCGTCCGCGGCGGGCGGTGCGCCGTCGCCAGCGTCGGCGGCAGGTGCGGCGCCGAGAACCGCAGGTGGATGCGGTCGCCCGTCCACGAGGCGGGCGGCCCCGCCAGCCCGGGCGGGAGGGCCACCGGCTCGACGCCGTCGTCCGCCCGGGTGTGCACGAGGAGCCGGGACGCGGCGCCCGCGACCTCGCTCAGCAGCAGGCGCGCGCCGGTGTCGTCGAAGGTCAGCGGGACCATGCCGGCGCCCGGCCGGTTGAGCGCGGCGGGGAACCGGACGCGCCCGCCGCCGGGCGACCACAGCCCGATCCGCAGCCCGCCCGTCCACTCGGCGCCGGGGCGGCCGGTGGTCACCGCGAGGGTCCGCGAGCGGCGGTCGCACGCGACGATCCGGTCGGCCGTCGCGTCCGCCACCGACCAGACCCGCCGCCAGGAGCGGTCGCGCAGGTCGACGGCTATCCCGTCGGCGCGGTGGTCCGGGGTCGCCTGGTCGAGGGCGAGCGTGCGCCCGCCGTCGAGCCACACGCCGCCCGACAGCGCGCCGGGGACCGCCATGACCGGTTCGAGCGTGCCGGTGGCGAGCGACAGCTCCCAGATCCGCGACCGGTGCTCGTCCTCGACGGTGACGAGGACGACCGTCTGCGGCGCGCCCGGGCTCGCCAGCGCGTACCCGGCGAGCATCGACGGGACCCACCACGACCGGCCGACGGTCGTGCCGCCGTGCCCGGCCTGCGCCGCGACGACCGTCCCGTGGCCGGCGGGCAGGCCGTGCGCGTCGACGCCGGGACGCACGACGAGGAGGCGGCCGTCGTCCAGCGGCAGCGGGCGGCTGTGCCGGTCGACGGGCTCCCGGCGGCCGGGGCCCGAGGCGATGGTCCCGGCGCCGAACACCCGCCGGGACGGCACGGCGCGGGCGAGGTTCCACCGCTCCAGCGTCACGTGGTCGTCGACGGCGCTCAGGCAGGCGGCCCACCGGCCGCCGGCGGAGAAGGCGAGGCCGAACCGGCTCGGGATCCCGGGGAGGGCGGGCACGGCGGCGTCCGCCGTGCCGTTCACGGTGCCGTCCGGGGTGCCGTCCGCGATGTGGTTCACGGGCGCGTTCACGGCGCCGACCCCCGCACGGCCGCCCCGGCCACCGCGTCCTCGGCCGCGCTCGCCGCGAGCGCGGCGTCCGCCATCCAGAGCCGCTCCGCGCCGTACCGCAGCCGGACCAGGAACGCCAGCACCCCGCTCAGGCCCTCGCCCCAGCTCATCGAGACGTCCCCGCGCTCGTCCGGCAGGACGATCCGGCCGTCGCGGTGCGCGCGGTTGGCGAGGATGATCCGGGCGAGCCGCCACGCGGCGGCCCGGTGCCGCGCGTCGCCGGTGATGTCGGCCATGTCGAGCAGGAAGTCGCCGTTGCCCGCGAGGCCGTGGCACTGCCCGAGCACCGCGCGCCACGACTGGTCGGTCACCGCGCGGGCGGCCAGGTCGGCCGCCTGCAGGAACCGCGCCTCGCCGGTGGCGGCGCCGAGCCGCACGAGGAACGTGCCGATTCCGGACGCGCCGTGGCACCAGTACGGCGCGGTGGGCGGGTCGCCGGTCCCGGCGCCCCACATCGCCGACCGGGGCGTGACGACCGCCGCGTCCAGCAGGCCGTCCCCGACCCGGACGGCCAGCTCCCGGTGCTCGGCGCGGCCGGTCGCCTCCGCGCAGGCGAGCAGGAAGTACCCGACGCCCGCGATGCCGTGCGCGAACCCGTAGTACGACTTGCCCGCCAGCTTCGACTCCACGTGCGCGGGGGTCCGCCAGACGAGCCCGTCCGGGCCCTCCTCGACCGACGCGGCCAGCGCGTCGGCGGCGGCGAGGGCGCGCTCGGCGAACAGCGGCCGGCCGGTCCGGGCCCACAGGTGCAGGGCGGTCATGCCGATGCCCGCGGTGCCGTGCGTGACGTCGGGGCCGGGTGCGGCGGCGGGGAGCGCCTCCGCCACCGCGACCGCCTCCTCGACGAGGCCCTCGTCGCCGAGCGCCAGGCCCGCGTCGAGCAGCGCCCACGAGACGCCGGCCGTCCCGAAGTACAGGCCGGACGGCCGCCGGGTGCCGTCCCGCAGGCGGTCCAGCATCCAGCGCGCCGCCGTGGCGGACGCGTCCGGGAGGCGCGGATCGCCGGTGTGCCGCATGTACCGCACCAGCGCGCCCATGCATCCCGCGGCGCCGTGCTGGACGCTGCACGGGTCGGGCGCGCCATGCACGCAGGACATCGGCCACAGCGCCTGCGCCGACTCCGGTTCCATGGCGGCGAGCAGCCGGCCGGTGATGCCCCTGACGGCCTGCTCGCACGCCTCGCGCAGCCACGCGTCCGGCGCGACGTCGGGCACGGCGCCCGGCCCGGCGTCCCTGCCGCCCCGGACGGGGGCGGGGGACGGTGCGCACGAGGCAAGGACGGAGCGGGCCCGTGCCGGCGTGCAGCGGCGTCCGGGGTCGTCCGCCATCAGCTCGACGAGCACCGCCTGGACGGATTCCGGCAGGTCGAGGCCCTGGGTGCGGGCCGCGAGCCATTCGGTGAGCCGCTGCGTCAGCGGCCGGGGCCGCGGGTGCTCGTCCAGGAAGTAGGGCGGCCCGCCGGTGAGGACGTAGCACAGCGTCGCGCCGAGGCTGTAGTAGTCCGCCGTCGCGTGGGGCGGCGCGCCGTCGAACTGCTCCGGGGCGCTGAAGGCGGGGGTGCCCGCCCGCAGCGGCACCTCCTCGCCGCTGCCGGCCACGGCCGCCAGCTCCAGGTCGATCAGGACCGGCGCGCCGTCCGGGCGGACCATGACGTTGTTGGGGTTGAAGTCGCGCAGGACGAGCCCGGCGGCGTGCGCCTCGATCATCAGGTCGGCCAGCCGGCGCGCCATCTCCAGCGCGGGAGCGAGGTGCGGGCCCCAGCCGGCCTCGCGGATGGAATCGGCCGTCCATTCCCGCAGCGGCGTTCCCGGAATCATCTCCTGCGCGAGGAAGAGGTGCCCGTTCTGCGTGAACAATCCGGCCGGGCGGGGCGCGATGCGCCGGTCCCGGATCCGTTCGAGTGCGCGCGCCTCCGCGCGCAGCCGGTCGCGGGTGTCGCGGCCTTCGAGATCGGCGGCGACATGCGGCCGGGCTTCTTTGAGCACCACCGCGTCCCCGGTCCGGACGTCGGCGGCGCGGTACACGCCGCCCTTGTTGGTGTGCCGGATCGCGTTCTTCACCGCGAAGTGGCCGCCGATCACGATGTCCTTTCGGGAACCGCCTTCCGCGCGGGTGACGCCGCTGCCGTTGTCGGGAAAGGGACAGCTGACCCAGGGGGGAGGGGTGTAGCGGCCGACGCGCCGATCCTCGACCGGATTCCCCTCCGGGTCGATGATCATCCAGGCGTAGAAACCGTCATTGGTGAGCCGCCGGTCCTCGGTGAAAGCGCCGTAGCGGTAATGGACGAGGCTGCCGGGCGCGTAGGGCCGGTCGGAAAGGACGCGGGGGCCCGGCAGCCCGGCGGTCGCCTCGTGCAGCGCGGCGGCGAGCCGGACGGCCTCGTCATCGCTTTCCGGGTAGACGGTGATGAACTTGCCCGAATGGCCGCGCGGCGCGTTGCGCGCGTTGAGGGCCGCGACGTAGTCGGTCGTGGCGGCGAACTTGAACCCCGAGCCGGCCCGGAGCAGCACCTCCAGGCAGCGTCCGAGGACCTCGGGCGCCGCCGCTGGGGTGGCCGTGACGTGCAGTTTCCAGCCCTGCGAGCGGCGGGGCGCCCCGTCCGGGACGGCGGTGCGCCACATGCCGGCCCGGCCGGTCCGCCACCGCCCGGGGGAGGGCGCCCGGCCGATCGCCGCCGCGAGGAGATCGGTGAGAGCCGTGTCCTCGTCCGCGGCCGCCGGGGCAGCCGAGAAGACACTGAAATTGAAATCCACCATGAGGATCTCCGCTCTCATTGCGCGTTTAGAGTGCCGCCCTACGCACGCAAAGATCGAATGCCGCCCTGATCGGGTTCGCCCGTTCCGGCGCCGGCCGGTGCTTCTCGGCGAACGGGAACACGTTAACCACGGAGTCGCCGAGAAATCCAGCCGCTCATTTTCTAAATCAAACCTATCTGGTTGGTGGGGAATATTCTTCGGCTCCATTGAACTGTGTGACTGCTGTGACCGGTGTGACGGAGGAGGCGGTCAACTGTCCGCAAGAGGACCCCTTCGGGGCTTGACCGGGGCGCTTCGCGAACTTCGATCTCGACATGAAAGTCACGTTCGAGTTGCTGTCCGCTTTCGGCCGCCCGTCCCGGCGAAAGGGCAGCTCGGCGGGCCTTTTAGCGCACCACGCCGGGTCCTTTAGCGCACCACTGCGGGGGTGGATGCGGATCAACTTCCGGTGGACGGCGGTCTCGGCCTCGGCCGAATGTAATTCTGCTGTCCGAATTTATCCGTATTGTCCGCCTGGGGGCGGGAGGCGGCCCGCGCGTGCCCTCTAATTGCGCTCGCTTCCTTCACCTTTCAGGGCGTTCGCGGGCCGACGGAAAGAAGGATGGACCGCGCCAGGAAAGCGGATCCGCTGCGCCGCCCTCGAGCCCGCTGCGCCGCCCCCGAGCCCGCCGCGCGCGTCCGGCCCGTCCCGGCCCGCCGGGGCGGGTGCGGCGGCCCGCGCCGGCCCCGGCAGTAGATGCGTGCGGTTCGCTACTGCATAGAGTTTGCAATAATGCCCGGCATGGTGAAACGTCCGGTTATGGCGGTGATGGCCGTTGTCCTGGCGGCCGCGGTCGCGTCCGCGTGCGGGCAGGGGGACGAGCCCGCCTCGGGGAAGGGGGACGGGTCGCTCACCTACGCGATCGGGGACGAGCCGGAGACGTTCAACCCCGGTCTGCAGGACGAGCACACCGACCCGGTGACCGAACTCGTGTTCCGCGGGCTGACCCGGCACGACAGGGACAACAAGGTCGTCCCCGCGCTGGCGAGGTCGTGGGACATCGCGCCCGACGGCAGGACCTACACGTTCGCGCTGCGGCCCGGCGTCACCTGGCAGGACGGGAAGCCGTTCACCGCCGACGACGTGAAGTTCACCATCGAGAGCGTCCGCGACGCGGGCGCGGACTCGCCGCTGTCGCGCAACTTCACGATGGTGAGGTCGGTCGAGGCGCCCGACCCGTCCACGGTTCGGCTGAGGCTCGACGAGCCGTTCGCGCCGATGCTGGACGCGGTGTCGATGGGCATGCTGCCGAAGCACCTCCTGCAAGGGAAGAAGCTCACCGACCCGGGGTTCGGGCAGCGGCCCGTCGGGACCGGCCCGTTCGCCCTCACCGCGTACAAGCACGGCCAGTACGCGGAGCTGACCGCGTTCGACGGCTACTACGAGGGCAGGCCGGGGCTGAAGAAGGTCGTCGTCAAGTACGTCCCGGACGACTCGGCCCGCCTGATCCAGCTCCGCAACGGCGAGGTCGACGCCGCGAACCTCGCGCCGCAGCAGGCGGGCAAGGCCGGCGGGCACCGGCTGGAGGTGTATCCGACCGCCGACTACCGGGCGCTCATGTTCAACATGAAGGACCCGGTGTTCGCCGACCGCCGCGTCCGGCAGGCGATGAACCACGCGGTCGACCGCGACGCCATCACCGGGAGCGTCGTCCTCGGCTACGGCACCCCGGCGAAGGGGCCGCTGGACACCAGCCCGTACGCCGCCGCCCCCGGGTTCGCGTTCGACCCCGCCAAGGCGGCGTCCCTGATGAAGGAGGCCGGGTACGCCAAGAACGCCCAGGGGCTGTGGGCGAAGAACGGCAGGACGGTGAAGTTCGAGCTGACGACCTTCGCCGAGGACTCGCTGCGCGTCGCGATCCTGAACGTGTCCGCCACGCAGCTCAAGCAGCAGGGGTTCGACGTCGACCCGCGCCCGCGTCCACGCGACTGGGTGCGCAAGCACTGGGGCGACCTGCAGGGCATGGTCGTCGGCTGGGGCACGCCCTATGACCCCGACTCCTCGGTGTACGGGCCGTTCGCCTCGTCGCAGGCGCTCGCCAAGGGCGGCTCCAACTACGGCTCCTACAGCAACCCCGCCGCCGACAAGGCGCTGGAGGACGGCCGCTCCACACTCGACCCCGCCAAGCGGAAGGCCGCCTACACCGCGTTCCAGCAGGCGCTCCAGGACGACCCGCCGTTCATGTGGATCTCCTACCTCAAGACCATCAACGCCGTCCCGAAGGACCTGACCGGGCCCGCGCAGCGCACGCTGGGCCACCACGGCTACGGGTTCTTCTGGAACGCCGAGACCTGGCGCTACAACTAGATGGCCCTGCGTGCGGTGCGCCGGCTGGCGACGGCGGCGCTGGTCGTCCTCGCCCTGTCGGTGGTGTGCTTCGGACTGCTGGACGCCGCGCCCGGCGACCCCGCCGCGTCCGTGCTGGAGGCGCGATCGGGCGGGCGCCCGCCGTCCCCGGCGGCGGTCGCCGAGCTGCGCGGGGAGATGGGCCTCGACGACCCGCCGCCCGTCCGGTACTGGCGGTGGGCGTCGCACGCCCTGCGCGGCGACCTCGGCACCTCGTACATGTCGGGGCGGCCGGTCACCGAGACGCTGGGCGACACCGTCCCGTGGACGCTGCTGCTCACCGCCGCCGCCGTCCTGCTGAGCTTCGCCGCGGCGCTCGCGGTCGGGCTCGTCGCGGCGCTCACCCGGCGGGCGTGGCTGCGGCGTGGCATCGACCTCCTGCTGTTCGTGATGGGCGGCATGCCCGGCTTCGTCGTCGCGCTGCTGCTGCTGTACGCGTTCGCGGCGGCGACGCACCTGATGCCGTCCGGCGGGGTCAGCCGCCCGGGGGAGCCGGTCACCGCGTACGGGCTGCTCGCCCATCTGGTGCTGCCGGCCTGCGCGCTCGCGTTCGGCCACCACTTCGGCGTGTACGTGCGGCTCGTCGAGAACGGCGTCGGACGGCTCCGGGACGCGCCGCACGTGCAGAACGCCCGCGTCCGCGGCCTGCCCCGGCGGACCGTCGTCGTCCGGCACCTGATGCGGCCCGGGCTGGTGCCGTTCACCGCCAGGCTCGGCGTCGGCGTCGGCACGCTGATCGCCGGCGTCTACGCCACCGAGGTGATCTTCTCCTGGCCCGGGATGGGCCGCGAGGCGATCACCGCCGCCCGCGCCCAGGACCACCCGCTGCTCATCGCCATCGTGCTGGTCACCGGCCTCATCGTGATCGCCGCGAACCTGGCCGCCGAGCTGATCGTCGCGGCGCTGGACCCGCGCGCCCGGACGGGACGTGCCGATGCCGCCTGACGCCCCCGCCCCCGCCTCCGCCCCCGCCTCCGCGCCGGCCCGCGTGCGCGGGCTGCTCGCCGTCCGGCTGCGGCCCCGGCGTCCCGCGCTGCTCGCCGCCGTCGCCGTGCTGGTGGCGCTGGTGCTGCTCGCCGCCCTCGCGCCGCTGCTCACCTCCCTCGACCCGGTCGCCACCGACACCTCGGCGACGTCGTTGAAGCCCGGCTCGCCCGGCCACCCGCTCGGCACCGACCTGCTCGGCCGCGACCTGTGGACCCGGATGCTCTACGGCGCCCGCACGTCCCTGCTGGTCGGGCTCACCGCCGCCGCGATCACGGTCGGGCTCGGCCTGCTGGTCGGCGGGCTCGCCGCGGTCGCGCCGCACTGGCTCGACGGCCTCATCGCGCGCACCGCCGACGTGCTGCTCGCGCTGCCGCTGCTGGTCATCGTGCTCGCGCTCGCCGCCGTCGCGGGCCCGTCCCTCGGCCTGGTGGTCGCGGCGATCGCGCTGACGAGCTGGATGCCGGTCGCGCTCATCGTCCGCGCCGAGCTGCGCAGCCGCCGCGAGCGCCTCTACGTCCGCGCCGCCTACGCGCTCGGCCTGTCCCGGTGGCAGGTGATGTGGCGGCACCTGCTGCCCGGCGCGCTGCCGCCCGTCGCGTCCATCGCCGCGTTCGAGGTCGGGCACGCCGTGCTGACCGAGTCGACGCTCAGCTTCCTCGGCCTCGGCGTCCCGCCGAACCGGCCGAGCTGGGGCAACCTGCTCACCGAGGCGCAGTCGCACCTGCTCACCGGCGAGTGGTACACGGTCGCGATCCCGGCCGCCGCCGTCGTCGCCACCATCGTCGCGGTCAACGCCGTCGCCGGCGCGGTCGCCGGCCCCTCCGACGAAGGCAGGACATGGTGACCGCCGGCGGCCTGACGATCAACGGGCTCACCGTGGACGTCCCCGGACGCCGCGTCGTGCACGGCCTCGACCTCGCCGTCCCGGCCGGGCGCGTCCTCGCGCTGGTCGGGCCGAGCGGCAGCGGCAAGACCCTCACCGCCCGCGCGATCGCCGGCCTGCACCCGCACGGCGGGACCGTCCTGGTCAACGGCCGGCCTCCGGTGCGCGGGCGGGACGTCGGGTACGCCTTCCAGGACGCGCTCGCCTCGCTCAACCCGACCGTGACCGTCCGGCGGCACCTCACCGAGACCGTCAAAGCGCACGGCACGGGGGACCCGGGCGCCGCGCTGGCCCGCTTCGGGCTCGACCCGGCGCTGGCCGCCGCGCACCCGTTCGAGCTGTCCGGCGGGCAGGCGCAGCGCGTCGCGCTCGCGCTCGCCACCGTGCACGGACCACCCGTCCTCATCGCCGACGAGGTCACCACCGCCCTGGACCCGGTCACGCAGGCGGCCGTGCTCGACCTCGTCCGCGCGGAGGCCCGCGACCGCGCCGTCCTGCTCATCACCCACGACCTGGCCGCCGCCGCGCGCTGGGCCGACGACATCGCCGTCATGCGCGACGGCCGCGTCGTCGAGCAGGGGCCCGCCGAGCGGATCCTCGGCGATCCGCGGAGCGACCTGGCCCGGGACCTGGTCGCGGCCGCCACCGCCGCACCCGTCGCGGCGGAGGCGTCGCCGCCGGGCGACGGTGAAGCCGTCTCCGTCCGGGGATTGCGGCGCGTCCTGCGGTCCCGGCGCCGCACCACCGTCGCGCTGGACGGCGCCGACCTGGCGGTCCGTCCCGGCGAGGCCGTCGCGATCGTCGGACGCAGCGGCTCCGGCAAGTCGACGCTCGTCGGCGCCCTCGCCGCCCTCGACCGTCCCGACGCCGGCACCGTCCTGCGCGGCGGCAGGGACGTCTGGGCGCTGCGCGACCGCGACCGGCGCGCCGTCCGCCGCCGGACCGGCCTGGTCTTCCAGGACCCGCTCGCCTCCTTCGACCCCCGGCACACCGTCCGGCAGGCCATCGCGGAAGCGGGCCCCTACGACGACGACCTGCTGCGCTACGTCGGCCTCGACCCCGCCATGGCGGCGCGGCGTCCCGCCACCCTGTCCGGCGGCGAATGCCAGCGCGTCGCGATCGCCCGCGCGCTCGCGCAGAAGCCCGACGTCCTGCTCGCCGACGAGCCGACCAGCGGCCTGGACGTCCTGACCGAGGAGCGCGTCCTGCGGCTGCTGACCGGCCTGCGCCGCGACCACGGCATCACGATCGCCCTGGTCACGCATGACCTCCGCGTCGCCCGCCGCATCGCGGACCGGATCGTCGTCCTGCACGCCGGACGGATCGTCGAGGACGTGCCCGCGCACGCGCTCGACGGCGCGAGCCACCCGGAGACCAGGCGGCTCCTGGAGGCCACCGCCCTCACCGCGAAGTGGACCTAGCACTACCCCCATTGGCGTCCTGGCCCTACGGCCCGGCGGGTGCCCCCGGCACGAGCATGAAGGCACACCAGCCGCCGGGAAGCGCCCCGGCTCCTGCCGCACGAAGGAGTGACGGACACATGAGCGGGTCCAGGACTCGAACCACGGCGCTGTGCGCCGCGCTCGCCCTCGCCGGGACGTTGGCCCCCGCGATGCCGGCCCACGCAATGCCGACCCACGGAATGCCGACCCACGCGTTCTCGCCGCACCGGACGACCGCGCAGAAGATCCGGTCCTCCGGGACGACGGAACTGACCTCCGGCTGGGCGATCCGGTCGTCCGCCGACACCCGCGACACCGGCGCCGAGATCTCCAAGCCGGAGTACTCCACGAAGGGCTGGCTGCCGCTGTCGCGCCCCGAGACGCTGATGGCGGGCCTGCTGGAGAACGGCCGCTACCCGAACATCTTCGACAACGACAACATGAAGAAGGTCCCGGCCGAGCAGTTCGACGCGAACTGGTGGTACCGCGAGCAGCTCACCGTCCACCCACGCAAGGACGGCCGCACGTTCCTGGTGATGAACGGCGTCTCCGGCAAGGCCGACCTCTGGATCAACGGGAAGAGGATCGCCGAAGGCGCGCAGCTCCAGGGCTCGTACGCGCGGCTGGAGTACGACATCACGCCCTACGTCCGGGACGGGGCGAACGCGATCGCGCTCGACGTCTCCCGCAACGACGAGGACATCACCAAGTTCGACACCCCCATGCGGTACCTGACGCAGAACCAGGTCGACTGGAACCCGATGGCGCCCGACCAGAACACCGGGCTGCAGTACGCGCCGCAGATCGTCCAGGAGGGCCCGGTCTCGGTCCGCAACGCGCACGTCCTCCAGGACGACGCCGCCGACCTGTCCACCGCCGACCTGACCGTCAAGGCCGACGTGCGCAACAACACCGGGACGCCGCAGCAGGTGACCGTGTCCGGGACGATCACGCACGGCTCCACCCGCATCGCCTGCAAGGCCACGGCCACGGTGCCGGCGCACGCGACCCGCACCGTCACGATCACCAAGGCGGACTGCCCCGGCCTGCACCTCAAGAACCCGGCCGTGTGGTGGCCGTACCAGATGGGCGACCAGCCGATGTACCACCTCGCGCTGGACGCGTCCGTGGGCGGGACGGTCTCCAGCACCGCCGCCGAGGACTTCGGCATCCGGACGGTCACGTCCCGGCTCACCAAGCCCGTCCCCGGCAAGACGCACGGCAAGGACGGCTACCGGCAGTTCATCGTCAACGGCAAGCCGCTCGTCATCCGCGGCGCCGGATGGTCACCGGACCTGTTCCTGCGCTACTCCCCGTCCAACGTGTCGAACCAGATCTCCTACATCCGGAACATGGGCCTCAACGCGGTCCGGTTCGAGGGCAACTTCCCGCCGGACGACATGTTCGCCCAGCTCGACCGGGCCGGTGTTCTCGCGATGCCGGGCTGGCAGTGCTGCGCGCTGTGGGAGGGCAAGTCGTCGACCTGGTCGGACGACGTCAAGGCCAACGCGTCCAACCAGGCGGGCAGGATGGCGGAGCGGCTCCGCGACCACCCGAGCGTCTTCACCTTCTTCCAGGGCAGCGACGATGCGCCCGACGCGGAGAAGGAGGCCCTCTTCCTCAAGGCGTTCGCGAAGGCCGACTTCCGGCTCCCGCAGGTCGCCGCGGCGGAGTACAAGTCGTCGCCGAAGCTCGGGCCGGCCGGCACCAAGGAGGGCGGCTACAACTACTTCCCGCCGAACGCCCTGTGGAACAACAAGCGCGAGACCGTCAACACCAACGACCCGACGCTCAGCATGACCGGCAGCGCCTGGGGCTTCGACACCGAGGTCAGCACCGGGAACACGATCCCGACGCAGGACTCGCTGAACCGCTTCCTTTCCCCGGATGAGCAGAAGAAGATCTGGGACCCGGCGACCGCGCAGGGCCAGACCGCCGGCCAGGACATGTACCACACGTTCTTCTACTCCGACTACACGCGCCTGTCCCGGATGGGCGTCTACAACACCCCGCTGTGGCACCGGTACGGCCCCTGGAAGGACGCCGGCTCGTACCAGAAGACCGTCCAGCTCGGCCAGTACGAGGTGACGCGCGCGCAGTTCGAGTCGTACATCGGCAACTCCACCGACAAGGCGAACCCCAGCACCGGAATCATCTACTGGATGCTGAACAAGGCGTGGCCGTCGCTGCAGTGGAGCATGTACGGCTCCGACTTCGACCAGCCGGGCGTCTACTTCGGCGCCAAGAAGGCCAACGAGCCCGTCCACGTCATGTACTCGTACGACGACGGTTCCATCAAGGTCGCCAACCTGACCGGCGCCCGCCAGGACGGCCTTCGCGCCACTGCGCAGATCATCGACCTCGACGGCAAGGTCCGCGCGACCGCGAGCGCGCCCGTCGGAGCCCTGGGCAGCCAGGACGTCCGGACCGTCCTGCACCCGAAGGTCCCCGCCGGGATCTCCAAGACCTACTTCGAGAAGCTCACCCTCACCCGCGGCTCCGAGGTCGTCAGCCGCAACGTGTACTGGCTGTCCACCAAGGCCGACCAGGTCGACTGGCCGAAGACCCACGCGCCCGGCAAGTACACCCCGTCCAACGGGTTCGCGGTCTTCCAGAAGGACGGCTACGCCGACCTGACCGGCCTGCGCTCCCTCAAGCCCGCCGACATCAAGGTCCAGGCCACCACCCGCCGCGAGGGCGGCGAGATGGTGACGAGCGTGACCGTCCGCAACGTCGGCCACGGCGGCGCCCCAGCCCTGTTCACCCGCGCCGACCTGTTCGCCGGCGGCAAGCAGGTGCTGCCGATCCGCTGGAGCGACAACGACGTCACGCTCTGGCCCGGCGAGCAGCAGACCATCACGGCCCGCTACTCCGCCACGTCCGGTAAGCCCGACGTCCGCGTCAACGGCTTCAACGTCCCCGAGCAGACCCGCCACGCAGGCTGAACCCGGCGCGAAGGCCGGACGGGCTCGCCGCCCGTCCGGCCTTCGCGCGTCTAGTCGCTGTGCAGGGCGGTGCGCAGGCCGTCCTGCGGGGTGGGGTCCGGGACGGGCGCGGTGTCGATCTCGATCTCGTGGACGGTGCCGTTCCAGCGGGCCGGGGGCCGGTAGCCGTCCTCGACGGGCAGCCCGGCGTCGTGGCCGATGCGCAGGCCTGCGCCGCCGTGCTGGAACACGACGGGCCACTCCCCGCCGAGGGTTCCGGACGCGATCTCCTCGCCGTCGAGGAGCAGCGTGATCGTGCCGCCGTGGACGCGGACGCCGAGCCGGTGGCGGCCTTCCGGCAGCGGACCGGCGGCGGTGACGCGGTCGAGGTCGCCGGCGCGGGAGCACGCGAACGCGAGCCGGCCGCCGTCCGCGCGCAGGACGAACCCGCCGATGCGGTCGCCGAGCGCGCAGACCACGCCGTCCGCGCCGCCGGCCGCGATCTCGGCGTCGGCCGTCAGCGTGAACCCGCCGGTCAGCAGCGGCAGCGACTCGTCGTGGACGGGCCCGCCGCCCGGCCGGTACACGGCCCTGCTCGGCAGCCCGTACGGCGGGAGGACCATGTGCGCGAGGCGGTCCTGCAGCGAGTCCTGCAACGGCAGCACGTTGTTGCGCTCCGCCTCGGCCGCCCACCGCGCCTCCAGGTCGGCGACGATCTCCGGATGCTCGGCGGCGAGGTCGGTGGCCTCGGCGAAGTCGGCGGACAGGTCGAACAGCGACCAGCGGTCCGTCGCGAAGTCGCGGCTGCCCCGGATCAGCCGCTCCTCGTCCAGGACGCCGCGCGAGACGTGGTCGGTGGTCGCCTTCCAGCGGCCGTGGATGATCGACCGGGAGCCGAGCATCTCGAAGTACTGCGTCTCGCGGGGCGACGGCGCGTCCGGGTCGTCGAAGGTGGGGACCAGGCTGCGGCCGTCGACGGGCTGCTGCGCGACCCCGTCCACGACGTCCGGCGCGGGCACGCCGCACGCCTCCAGGATCGTCGGCATCAGGTCGACGGCGTGCACCACCTGCCCGCGGATCCCGCCGCGCGCGGCGATGCGGCGCGGCCAGTGCATGATCAGCGGGACGCGGGTCCCGCCGAGCCAGGTGTAGCGCTTCCACAGCCGCAGCGGCGTGTTGCCCGCCCACGCCCAGCCCCACGCGTAGTGCGGGTAGGTCTCCGGCGAGCCCCACTCGTCGAGCGCGGCGAGGTTGTCCTCGTGGGTGTCGCCCATGCGGGCGGAGAAGCGGTGCTCGTTGGGGGTGCCGAGCTGCCCGCCCTCCGCGCTCGCCCCGTTGTCGGACATGACGACGATGAGCGTGTCGTCCAGCCGTCCGATGTGCTCCAGGAAGTCCAGCAGCCGGCCGATCTGCGCGTCGGTGTGGGTGAGGAACCCCGCGTACACCTCGTGCATGCGGGCGAACACCCGCCGCTCGCCGGCGCTCAGCGCGTCCCATTCCGGGATCCACGGCGGACGCTCCGGCAGCACCGTGCCCGCCGGGACGACGCCGGACGCGACCTGCCGCGCGAAGACCTCCTCCCGCCAGCGCTCCCAGCCGTGGTCGAACCGGCCCCGGTACGGCTCGGACCACTCGGGCGCCACGTGGTGCGGCGAGTGCATCGCACCGAACGGCAGGTACAGGAAGTACGGCTTGTCCGGGGTCGCATGCTTCTGGTCGAGGATCATCCGCTGCGCGGTGGCGACGAGGTCCTCGCTGAGGTGGTAGCCGTCCCCGGGCCCGGCGGGCGGCTCGACGTAGTGGTTGTCGCTGACCAGCCACGGCGCCCAGTGGTTCGCGTCGCCCTGCAGGAAGCCGTAGTAGCGCTCGAAGCCGGACCCGAGCGGCCACGTGTCGAACGGCCCCGACGCCGACCGCTCCCAGCGCGGCGTGAGATGCCACTTCCCGACGGCCATCGTCGAGTGCCCGGCGTCGCGCAGGACGCGGGGGAGCGGCGCCGCCGACCGCGGGATCCGCGCGGTGTATCCGGGCTGGTCGACCGGCAGGTCCACCAGGAACCCCATGCCGACCGCGTGGTGGTTGCGGCCCGTCAGCAGGCTCGCGCGGGTCGGCGAGCACATCGCGGTGACGTGGATGCGGTTGTAGCGCAGGCCGCCGGCGGCGAGCCGGTCGACGTTCGGCGTCGCGATGTCCGACCCGTACGCGCCGAACTGCGCGAACCCGAGGTCGTCCAGCACGATCACGATCACGTCCGGCGCGTCGCGGGAGGCGCGGGGCCGTGCGGGCGCGGCGCTCGGTTCGGGCATGGGGGGCTCCTTCCGTGGTACGCCCACGATTAAAGCACATGCGTTAAACGTGGGTTTTGCGTTGACCGGCCCGGCCCCGCAGACTGGACGCGTGCCCGCAGCCGACACCCGGACCCGCCTGATCGAGGTCGCCGAGCGGCTGTTCGCGGAGCGCGGCGTCAACGCCGTCTCCCTGCGCGAGATCGCCGCCGCCGCCGGGCAGCGCAACACCTCCGCCGTCGCCTACCACTTCGGCACGAAGGAGAAGCTGGTCACCGCCATCTACCGGTACCGGCTGGCACCCACCAACGAGCTCCAGCTGCGCCGGCTCGCCGAGGTCGACGACCGCGGGCGCGGCAAGGACCTGCGCGCCCTCGTCGAGGTGTTCGTCCGGCCGATGATCGAGCGGCTCGGCACCCCGGACCGTCCGAGCTGGTTCCTGCGGTTCGTCGCGAACGCCCTGTACGTCGAGAAGATGGCGCCCTACGACCTCGGCGCCGAGGACTGGACCCGCGCCCTCTACCAGCTCCACACCCGGATCAGCGCCTGCATCGACGAGCTGCCCGCGCCCGTGCGCGCCCACCGGCTGGACTTCTTCATCGGGCTGTTCCTGCACACGCTCGCCAACCACGAACGGCAGGTCCAGGCCGGCCGTCCCGCCGACGCGGACCTGCTCGCCGCGGACCTGGTGGACGCGGGCGTCGCCATGCTGACCGCCCCCGTCTCCCGCGCGGCCCGCGACCACCTATAACCCCGCCCGCACCCCGCGGGCTCCCCGCACAAGCCAAAGACCCCCGTCCCACGCCGCCTGATCAGGGGGTGTTGAGGGTGGTGAGGTCTTCGTCGGTGAGGCGGATGGCGGCGGCGGCGACGTTCTGGTCCAGGTGGGCGAGGTCGCCGGTGCCGGGGATCGCCAGGACGTGCGGGCCCTGATGCAGCGTCCAGGCCAGGCGGATCTGCGCGGGGGAGACCCCGTGTGCGCGCGCGACGGTGTTGATGGCCGGGTGGTCGTCGCCGGACCGGCCCTCCTCCTCGCGGGTGCCCGCCAGCGAGTAGAACGGGACGAACGCGACGCCATGCTCGCCGCACAGGCGCAGCATCCGCTCCTGCTCGGGGAAGGCGCCGAAACCGTACGGGTTCTGGACGCACGCGACCGGCGCGATGGCCTGCGCCTCCGCCAGATGCTCCGGGCCGACGTTCGACAGCCCGAGATGCCGGATCAGCCCGGCCTTGCGCAGCTCGGCGAGCGCGCCGAACCGCTCGGCGAACTCGCCGTGCCTCCGCAGGACGCGCAGGTTGACGAGGTCGAGATGGTCGCGGCCGAGCTGGCGGAGGTTCTCCTCGACCTGGCCGCGCAGCGCGTCCGGCGTCATCGCGTGCGGCGCCCACCGGCCGGACGCGTCCCGCGCCGGGCCGACCTTGGTCGCGATCACCAGGTCGTCCGAGTAGGGCGCCAGCGCGGTGTTGATCAGCTCGTTCGCCGACCGCAGCGGCGAGAAGTAGAAGGCGGCGGTGTCGATGTGGTTCACGCCGAGCTCGACCGCGCGGCGCAGCACCGCGACCGCCTGCTCGCGGTCGCGGGGCACCGCGTCCGGGATGAGGGCCGTGCCGGTCTGCGGCAGGCGCATCGCGCCGAAGCCGATCCGGTTGACCACCAGGTCGCCGAGCCGCCAGGTGCCCGCCGCCGCCGCGTCGATCATGTTCGAGACCATGCCGCGATGATCACGTCCGGCGGGGGCGGGGCGCCACTGATTCATCCCGGTGCGAAACGTCGGGCTACTTGAGCACGGCGACGCCGATGACGGCGGTCGCCGGCACGGTGCCGTTGCCGCCGTCGCCGAGATGGACGCGGGAGTCCGCTGACGACCCGCGGTTGTCGCCCATCAGCCAGAGCCGGCCCGCCGGTACGGAGACCGGTCCGAAAGGCGTTTCGCGGGCGTCCGGCGCGAGGTACGGCTCCGAAATCGGAGTGCCGTTCAGAACGACCCGCCCATCGCCGGAGCAGCAGGCGATCCGGTCGCCCGGGATCGCCACGACCCGTTTGACCTGCGCCGTGTCGCGCCCGTTCAGCCAGGACGGCATCGTGAAAACGACGACGTCGCCGCGCTTCGGCCGGTAGTCCCCGTGGTCGACGGGACGCGCGTCGAACGTCCGGCCCGCATGGATGGTCGGCTCCATCGCCACGCTGGGATCGGTGTACCGGTGGTATCCGTGCACCGCCGAATTCGCCGCGCCGCATCCCGCCACCAGCCATGGGGCCGCCACCAAGGCGATCAGCCGCTTTCGCATGGCGGCCAATGGTACTTCCGCGCCGCTCTTCGCGGTCCGATACGCCTGGAAAGCCATAGCGCCGTCGCGCTTAGGATCGGGGGCATGGTGCCTGATGATCCCGCTCTGGCCGGCGTTCCGTCCGGCGGACGGGTCACGTCACGGCTCATCGTTGGTCTGACCGCTTGGTGGCTGGCCTTCCCCATCGCGTTCTGGGCGGGCTCGGCGCTCTTCGACGGCGATGTCTATGTCGATTCGTTCTGGGATTGGGTCGGCAGGATTCTGTTGATCCTGGCGATCGGCGGTGCGCTGCTCTCGCCGATCGCCGGCATCGTGGTGTCGCTGGCCGGGCGGCGGCGCGGAGCGTGCGTGCAGTTCGCCATGATGGCGGCGCTGTCGTTCGGCGTGTTCTTCTATTTCCTCTATGCCTTGCTGACCGTGGACTGAGCATTGGGAGGCGTGAGCGCGCGGAGGCAGAAGGCCGTGATGCGCTCGATGTCGTGGTCCGTGGGCTGGGTCTCGCTCCACACGTAACTTCCGAGCTTGCCGAAGGCCGTATAGGCGGCCAGCGACGCGTCGAAGGCGGGATCGGCGCTGCCGAGTTCGCGCAGCGGTTCGCGCAGCAGTTCGGCGAGACGGTCGCTCGGAACCGGCGGTGCGGAGCCGATGATCTCGCTCACCGCGCCCGCGTTCCACAGCACCGCCCGCGTGGTCGCGGCGCTTTCCGCGTGAGCCTGGGAGAGCACGCTCCGAACCCAGCGGTGCACCTTTCCCTCCGGCGCCGGCTCCTTTCCCATCTGGTGCGCGACATAGCTGTAAAGGCGCTCCGTTCCGTCTTCGAGAAGGGCCGCGACCAGCGCGTCCTTCGAGGGGAAGTGCCGGTAGAACGCGTCGTTCGACAGTCCGGCCGCGGTCACGATGTCGGCGACGCGCGGACGCGATGTCGTGCCGCGCTGCTTCATGACGTCGAGGGCCGCGTCCAGCAGGCGCCGCACCTCGTCGGCGTAGCCGGCGCCGCGCTTGGCGAGGGATCGTTGCGCGATCCGGCTCGCGACGTCGCCCACCCGGCCGGACGCCGGATTCTCGTCCACGCGATCACCGCCGCGGGTCAGACGGGGCCAAGGCCATCGACCCTGAGTAGGGAGCCCGTCGTGTACGAAGACGCGTCGCTCGCGTAGTACAGCGCCGCGGTGACGATCTCGTTCGCATAGCCGAAGCGTCGTAGGAGCTGGCCGGGCTCGTCGCGGCCCGGGACGGCCCATTCCTTGGAGATGTCGGTATAGAACCCGCCGGGCGAGATGACGTTGAAGCGCACCTTGGGGGCGAACTCCTGCGCGAAGGCGACGCTGATCGCGTTGAGCGCGGCCTTGGACCCGGCGTACGGGCCGAAGGTCGGCGACGGCCGCAGCGCGCCGGTGCTGGAGACGCTGATGACCGAGCCGCCGTCCGCCGCCGCCATCCGCTCGGCGACGACCGCCGACAGCCGGAACGGCCCCTTGAAGTTGACGGCGACGACCTTGTCGAACAGCTCCTCGCTCGTCTGCGCCGACGACGGCGCCAGCGGCGACATTCCCGCGTTGTTGACCAGGACGTCGATCCGGCCGAAATGCTCGTACGAGCGCTCCGCGAGCGCGTCCAGCTCGTCCCAGTGCCCGACATGGCAGGCGATCGGCAGCGCCTCGCGGCCGAGCGCCTCCACTTCCCGCGCCACCGCCGCGCAGGCGTCGAGCTTCCGGCTGGCGATCACCACGTCCGCGCCGGCGGCGGCGTAGCCGAGCACGATCGCGCGGCCCAGCCCGCGGCTGCCGCCCGTGACGAGCGCGACCTTTCCCGACAGGTCGAACAGTTCGGCCGGGGTGCGCACCTCATGTGGTTCGGTCATCACACCATCCTTTCCGTCCCGCCCCCAGGGGTCACGGACGATCGCTCTCCGCCGTCCGCTGGGCCGGGGCCGTCCGCTGGGCCGGGGACGCCCAGCACTGCTCCAGGCCGGCGCGCGCGGCCGTGCTGATCAGCTCGATGCGGAACCCCGTCGCGCTGCGCTGGAAGGTGAAGAACGGCCGTCCGTCGGGGCCGTTCCTGCTCGCCTCGAGCACGTAGCCGTTGCGCGCCAGCTCCGCGGTGTCCGCGGCCACGTCGTCGGACCAGAAGCCGACGTGATGGATGCCGCCAGGGGCCGGCTCCCACAGCGTCCCCGGGATGGACCGGACGAGTTCGAGCCGCGGTACGGACGTCGAGAAGGCGCAGCGCAGGTCGAGCACGGCGTCCCCGGACGGCAGCCGCACGGTGGTCGGCCCGCCGACCTCCGGGCCCCATTCGCAGCCGAACACCGAGGTCAGCGCGTCCATCGTCGCGGTGAGGCCGGCGGTGACGATGCCGAGGTGGAACTGGTCGCCGAGCTGCACGGGTGCCCACCGTCCAAGATCAGAATAGTATTCTCTGTTGCAAGAATGATATTCTCACTCTCGAGAGGAGGGCGCAATGGGACGGAACCCGGGACGCGCGCCCGCCGGCCGCACCGACACCGAGGTGGAGTACCAGTGATCGACTTCGAACGGCTCGCCGCCTGGATGGACGGCGCCGGGCTGCCCGGCACGGGCGCCCCGGTCGAGCACCGGCTGCTGTCCGGCGGAACGCAGAACGAGATCCACGAGGTCGTCCGGGGCGGCGAGCGCTGCGTCATCCGGATCCCGCCGCCGGAGGCGCCCCCGGACCGCGACAAGGGCATCCTGCGGGAATGGCGCATCGTCGAGGCGCTGGACGGCACCGACGTCCCGCACACCAGGGCGATCGCCGTGTGCGAGGACGCCTCGGTGCTCGGCCGCCCCTTCTACCTCATGGGGTTCGTCGACGGTTGGTCCCCCATGGGCCGGACGAGCTGGCCCGCCCCCTTCGACACCGACCTGGAGGCCCGCGCCGGCCTCGGCTACCAGCTCGCCGAGGGCATCGCGCTGCTGTCCCGGGTCGACTGGAAGGCGAAGGGCCTGCACGACCTCGGTCGCCCCGACGGCTTCCACGAGCGCCAGGTCGACCGCTGGACGCGCTTCCTCGACCGGATCAAGGGCCGCGAACTCCCCGGCTTCGACGTCGCCGCCGCGTGGCTGCGCGCCCACCGCCCCCTCGACTACGTCCCCGGCATCATGCACGGCGACTACCAGTTCGCCAACGTGATGTTCCGCGACGGCGCGCCCGCTCGGCTGGCGGCCATCGTCGACTGGGAGATGGGCACCGTCGGCGACCCCAAGCTCGACCTCGCCTGGATGATCCAGAGCTGGCCGGAGGACACCGGCGCCCCCGAGGCGTCCGAGGCCAGCTACGTCGACCTGCGCGGGATGCCGTCGCGCGACCGGCTCCTCGCGCACTACGCCGAGGTGTCCGGCCGCCAGGTCGACGACATCGACTACTACCTCGTCCTCGCCAAATGGAAGCTGGGCGTGGTGCTGGAGCAGGGCTACCAGCGCGCGGGCGACGACGAGAAGCTGCTCGCGTTCGGTCCCATCGTGCTCGACCTGATGAAGGACGCCGCCGACCTGGCCGAGTCGAGCGGATACACCTCATGAGCGCTCGCCCCAGCCCGACCGGAACCGGCCCGACCGGTGGCCTCGGGCGGACCGCCGTCGTCACCGGTGCGGCCGGCGGCATCGGCGAGGCGGCGGCCCGGCGGCTCGCGGCGTCCGGGACGCGCTGCGTCCTGGTGGACCGCAACCCCCAGGTCGAACGCGTCGCCACCGCCCTCGGCGGGGACGCGGTGGTCGGCGACCTGACCGACCCCGAGACCTCGGTGCGAGCCGTCGCGGCCGCGGGCGACCGGCTGGACGTGCTCGTCCTCAACGCGGGCACCAACTCCGCGGACAAGGACCCGGCCACCCTGGACCTCGGCCGGTACCAGGCGGTCGTCGGCGTCAACCAGCACTCGGTCGTCTACGGGCTGCGCGCCGCGCTCCCGGTCATGCGCCGGAACGGCGGCGGGTCCATCGTGGTCACCGCCTCGCTCGCCGCGCTCCAGGGCGTCGAGCAGGACCCGATCTACACCATGACCAAGCACGCCGTCATCGGCCTGGTCCGCGCCCTGTCCGTCCCGCTGTCGCGGGAGGGGATCCGCCTCGGCGCCGTGTGCCCCGGCCTCGTCGACACCCCGCTCACCGCCGGCGCCCGCGACCGCTTCCACGCCGCGGGCATCCCCATGCTCGCGGCCGACGAGGTCGCCGCGGCCATCGAGCAGATCCTGCGCACCGGCGAGCCCGGCACCGAACTGGTCGTCCGCCCCGGCATGCCCACGGCGCAATACGCTCCGGCGCCTCTCCCATAATCGTCCGCGGCGGTGTGTCGGATCGGGGCGGTCGTGTTCGTAGAGGAGGTGAAGGCCGCCCACCCGGGGCGGCGCGAGGGACAGGAGCGCCACCATGAGCACCACCTTCACCGTCGACTTCTTCTGCAGCCTGGACGGCTACGGCATGGCCAACGGCTGGCCCGGATACTGGGGGAAGGAGGGCCCCGAGGTCCGCGAGGACCGGGTGCGCACCTTCGCGCAGGACCAGGTGCTCGTCTTCGGCGCGACGACGTTCCGGCAGTTCCGCGAGTTCGTGGACGTGTTCGACGAGCCCTACTTCGACCGCCTGACCGAGCTGCCGAAGATCGTGTTCTCCGGCACGCTGGAGGAGCCGCTCGGCTGGCGGAACTCGACCGTCCTCGACGAGGACGCGGTGACGGCGATCGAGCGGCTGAAGCGCACCACGGACGTCCCGATGCGCTCGCACGGCAGCATCTCGCTGAACCGCGCCCTGCTCGCCGCCGGCCTCGTCGACCGCCTCGAGGTCCTCGTGTTCCCCGCCGTCTCGGGCCGCGCCGGCGAGGCGGCCCTGCTGCACGGCGGGGCCGAGCTCGACCTGGAGCTCGTCGAGTCGACCTTGCTCGACGGCCGGACGCAGAAGCTCGTCTACATCCCGCACCTTCACAAGGAGGTCCCCGAGGGAGCCGGCCCGCAGCGCCGGACCGCGGACTAGCCGGGACGAGGCCGGCCCGCGGCGGGGCGTGCTACTCGGAGTTCTGCCGGGGGGCGCGCTCCTGCCGCAGCCGGGCGTTGATGCGCTGGGCTTCGGCGAGCTGGTCTTCGAGGATGATGATGCGGCAGGCCGCGTCCAGGGCGGTGCCCTGGTCCACCAGGTCGCGGGCGCGCCGCGCCACGCGCAGCTGGTAGCGGGAGTAGCGGCGGTGCCCGCCGGCGGAACGCTGCGGGACGATCAGGCGGGCGGTGTCCAGGCTGCGGAGGAACGCCGGGGTGACGCCCAGCATCTCGGCCGCGCGGCCCATGCTGTAGGCGGGGTAGTCCTCGTCGTCGAACTTGTCCTGGAGCCCGCCGGCGTCCTGCGGGTCGTTCTCGCCCTGCGGGTCGTTCTCGTCCTGCGGGTCGTGCCGGTCCTGCTGGTCGCCGGCCCTGGCCGGCTCGGGTGCTTTCACTGAACCTTCCGTACTGCCTCGGAGGGGCAGCGACGACAACAGGGGCCCCGGCGCCAGACTGCGGCGCCGGGGCCCAGAGGTACAACACCATCTACCGGCTCTGACGAACCGGTCTTCCGCGCCTGCCGCCCAGACGAGGGCGGGGACGCGGGGATCGCGTATGCGTGACCGTAGACCACCGTCCAATCCGTGGAGCTGCGGTACCCGCGCGGCGTGACTGGAGCCTGCTGCGGGCGATCCCGATGGCGTCGAACCCTCCTTTCCTCGACATCACTACCTGTACTGCGTGACTACCTGTACTGCGTGTTTCCTTGTGCTGCTCCCGGCGGCCCCGCGGGCCGCCGGTCCCGGCCGGCGCCGGAGCCCCTTGCACTGCGCTGGCCCCGGCTCGCCCCGGCCGGTCTTCATCCATACGTCCGGCAGCTCGTCCGCTGCCGCTTCTCATGGACTCATCTGTTCTCGATAGCAGGAACAGTACCCGCTGTCGCTTCGAAAATCTACCCCGATCACTACAGGGTTTCGTAGATCACACGTGGTGCTTCTCTCCATAGATCGCGAGTGCTCCGGCTACGGGCGGGTACACAGCCGGTCAACATGGAGGTGAGACGGGATGACGCAGATGGCCGCTTCCCTCGAGGGAGCACCCCAAGGCCGGTTGCGAATCCATACCGAGTACGCCGCGTCCTGCGCGGTCCTGCACGTCCACGGCGAGATCGACGTGCTGACCGCCGACGTGCTGCGCGAACGGGCCGCCTCGGCGGCGGCGCCGTTCGCCCGGCCGCGGCTCGTCCTCGACCTGGACCGGGTGAGCTTCTGCGACTCCTCCGGCCTGAACGCCCTGATCGCCATATGGAAGGCGGCCCGGTCCCAGCGCGGAGACATGGTCGTGGCCAGGCCGCCCGAGGTGTGCCGCAGGATCCTGGCCCGCACCGGCCTGGACCAGCACATCGGCGTCAGCCCCACCGTCGCCCACGCCCTGCGGCGCCTCGCCTCGCGCTGACCTCGGGGGGTGCGGGCCATGGGCTTGATAGTGGAAAGCCGTTTCCAGCCGGCGAGCTCCGGCCTGGCCGTCGTCACCCTGGCCGGGGATCTGGACGTCGCCTCGGCGGCCCAGTTGCGCGGTCACCTGGCCGCCCTGATCGGTGACGGCGCCGACCACCTCATCCTGGACTTCTCGCACGTCGGGTTCGTCGATTCGAACGGCCTCAGCGTGCTGGCCGGCGTCCACCGCCTGCTGCGACCGTCGCGGCAGCCAGGACCGGACGATCGAGGCGGCCGGGCGAGCGCCGGCGATCGGGCGAGGGCCGACGGCCAGACGCCCCGGGCCGACGGACAGGCGCGAGCCGACGGACAGGCGCGGGCGGACGGACAGGCGCGGGCGGACGGGCAGGCGCGGGCGGACGACCAGGGCCGGCGTGCCGGCACGCTCGCCGTCGCGGCGGTGAACCAGCACGTCCGGCACGTCCTGCGGAACACCGGCTTCACCCGGATCATCCCGATCTACCCGTCGGTGGAAACGGCGATCGTGGTCCATCAGGCGGGCCGCGCCGGGCCGCCGGAGAAGGGCGGAACCGCTCCGGCCGGGGCCGGTCCCTGACCGCGGCCGGAGCGGCACCCTCGCGCGGAGGGCGCGGCTAGTGTGGCCGGATGGGGTTCGAGGACCGGCTGGAGGCGCACCGGATCGAGCTGACCGCCCACTGCTACCGGATGCTCGCCTCCGCCGCCGAGGCCGAGGACGCCGTCCAGGAGACCTTCGTCCGCGCCTGGAAGAACGCCGGCCGGTTCGACGAGGGCCGGGCCGCCCTGCGCACCTGGCTGTACCGGATCGCCACCAACGTGTGCCTCGACATGGCCCGCGCCGTCCAGCGGCGCGCGCTCGCGATGGACCTCGGCCCGGCGTCCACCGGGGGCTCCCTCGGCGCGCCGCTGGACCCCGGCGCGTTCGTGTGGCCCGTCCCCGACCGGCTCGTGCTGCCGTCCGGCGGCGGCCCGGCCGACCCGGCCGACCCGGCCGACCTCGCCGTCCAGCGCGAGACGGTCAGGCTCGCGTTCGTCGCCGCGCTGCAGGCCCTGCCGCCGCGCCAGCGGGCCGTCCTCATCCTGCGCGAGGTGCTCGCCTGGTCGGCGGACGAGACCGCCGCGCTGCTCGGCAGCAGCCCGGCGGCGGTCAACAGCGCCCTGCAGCGCGCCCGCGCGACGATGTCCGACCGGCGCGCGACGAGCACGATGGGCACGACCGGCGCGGGCGGCGAGATCGACGAGGACCTCCTCGACCGGTACGTCAAGGCGTTCACCTCCTACGACGTCGACGGCCTGGTGGCGCTGCTGCACCGGGACGCCACCATGTCGATGCCGCCGTTCGCCTGGTGGCTCGCCGGCCGGGACGCGATCCGCGCCGCGCTGCTCGGCGCGGGCGGGACGTGCGCCGATGACCGGCTCGTCCGCACGGCGGCCAACGGCTCGCCCGCCGTCGCGCAGTACCGGGACGGGCGGGCGTTCGGCCTGGTCGTCATCGAGCCCCGGGACGGGCTGATCGGCGCCCTGACCACGTATCTCGACCCCTCGCTGTTCCCGCTGTTCGGCCTGCCGATGACTCCGGAGCCGCCGTCCCGTATGTAGTGCATGACCGACATCGTTCACATGTGGCATGACGAGCGCGGCGCGGGCGACCCGGTGGTCCTGCTGCACGGCGGGATGACCGACGGCCGCTGCTTCACCGGCAACCTCGACGGCCTCGCCGGCGCCTTCCGCGTCTACCTGCCCGACCGGCGCGGCCACGGCCGCACCCCCGACGCGCCCGGCCCGATCACCATTGACGCCATGGCGCGCGACACCATCGCGTTCCTGGACCGGGTGGTCGGCGGCCCGGCCCGCCTGGTCGGCTACAGCGCCGGCGGCAGCGTGGCGCTGCGCACCGCGATGCTCCGCCCCGACCTCGTCGAACGCCTCGTCCTGATCAGCACGGCCTATGACCTCGACGGAATGATCTTCAAGCCGTCGGCGGAGGGGCCGCTGCCCGCCCCGATCGTCGACGCCTACGCCGAGGTGTCCCCGGACGGCCGCGACCACTTCCCGGTCGTCGTCCGCAAGATCGCGGACGCGGCCGCGACCGAGCCGGCCCCGGACCCGTCCGACCTGCGCGCGGTGACGGCCCGGACCCTCGTCCTCGCCGGGGACGACGACCTCGTCACGCTCGACCACACGGTGGCGCTCTACCGGGCGCTGCCCACCGCCGAACTCGCCGTCCTGCCGAACGCCAGCCACCTGCTGCTGATGGAGCACCCCGAGGCGGTGCGTGCACTGGTCCGGACGTTCCTGACCACCGACGCCGCCCCGACGTACATGCCCATCTCCCGCGCCGGCGTCCACGCCTAACGCCGCGACCGCGAGCGCCGCTGACCGGCCGGTGACCGGTCAGCGGCGGTTCGGGCGTACCGGGACGGTCAGCCGCAGTTGCCCTGCGCGGGCTGTCCCGCGATGCGGGCGGCGAGCCAGTCGAGGGCGGGGGTGCCGCCGGCGACGGCCGCGGCGGCGTGGTTCGCCAGCGGGATGGACTGCCACTGGACGACGTTGCCGCGCGAGCACCAGTCCGAGCGGAGCTGCTGTCCGAGGTCGTAGGAGACGATCTCGTCGGCGGTGCCGTGGTACAGGTACACCGGGTAGCCGGGCGCGCGGGTGCCGAGCCGGTCGGCGGCCAGGCGCGCCTGCCAGTCGGGAGAAGCGAGCGGGTCGCGCACGGTCAGCTCGTCGAGGGACTTGCCGAAGGTGGCGAGGGCGTTGTCGAGGACGCAGCCGCCGCGCAGCTTGGTGACGACGGCGCGGCCTTCGTCGTTGAGGTAGCCGTCGAGGTCGAGCTCGGGGTAGGCGGCGTCGTGGCCGATGGCCACCATCAGCTCCAGGCCGACGACGCCTCCGCCGCCAGCCGCTCCCTTGAGCTCGTCGGCGGGGACGCCGCCGCTCGCGATGCCCTTGATGCGCAGGTCGGGAGCGTAGGTGCGGGCGAGCTCGGCGGCCCACGCGCTGGCGTGCCCGCCCTGGGAATAGCCCATGACGGCGACGGGGGAGTCCGCGGTGACGCCCGCGTGCCGCGCCTCGGGCAGCCGCTGCGCGGCACGGGCGGCGTCCAGCACCGCGGTGCCCTCGGGCCGGCCGACGAGGTAGGTGTGGTCGCCGGGGGTGCCGAGGCCCTGGTAGTCGGTGACGGCGACGGCCCAGCCGCGCTGGAGAGCGGCGTTGATCTCGCTCGCCTCGACGTTGGTGCCCTTGGGGAAGTTGGCCGAGGGCGCGCACTGGTCGCCCATGCCCACCGTCCCGACCGCGTAGGTGAGCAGCGGGCGGGTGCCGGTACGGCCGTCGTCCGGGACGATGACGGTCCCGGAGACCTCGTCGGGGTTCCCGTTGACGTCCGTGGAGCGGTAGAGGACCTTCCACGCCTTGGTGAGCGTCGGGATGCCGGGCATCACCCGGAACAGCGACGGCTCCGCGCTGATCAGGTCCCCCGGCCGTGCGGCGGGCGCGGACTGCTGCCGGGCCTGGGCGGTGCCCGGGACGGCGAGGCCCGGGGCGGCCGCGGCGATGACGGCGGCGGCCGCCACCGCCAGCCGTCGCCAGGGCGTCGGTTTCCTGCCCGAGTGGCGCATGTCTCTCCTTGGGGGTGGGCCCGCGCAGCCCATGGCACGACGGCGGGGGCCGTCCGGGCTGTGGGGGTGGGCGGTGGCCGTGAGGCCTCCCGGTGCGGCGCGCCGGGTGCCGTCATGAAACAGCGCCGGGCGGGGCAGGACAATACTTGAATTCGAACTCAAGTCCATGTATCCGCGGGCGCGGATCTACGCGTCATGGGCACGGGTTTCAGGTGGTGCGGGCGCGGATCCACGGCCGTCCGGGTGTGGACGTCAGGTGTGGACGTCAGGCCGCGGGGTCCAGGCGCAGCGCGTTGACCCACAGCGTGTTCAGCGTCTCCACCAGCTCGTCGAAGGCGATGGGCAGCCCGGCGACGAAGACCATGTACGCCATCCGGCTGACCATGGCCGACAGGGCGTACGCGGTGACCAGGGGGTCGATGGACGCGTCGGCCTGCCCGCGCTCCTGGAGCTCCTGGATCATCTTGGCGTTGCGCTCGGCGAAGGCGGTGCCGCGTTCGAGGCGGAGCCGGTGGAAGTTCTCGTTGATCTGGGCGACCTGCTCGAACAGCGCCATGAGGCGGGCGTTGCGCCGGTACATCTGCAGGTACTCGCGGTTGGCGGCCTCGATGACGCCGCGCGGGTCGCTGACGCCGGTCCGTTCGCGCAGGTGGGGGTGGAGCATCTCCTCCTGCACCTGCTCGACCAGCGCGGCGAAGATCTCTTCCTTGTCGTTGAAGTAGGTGTAGAAGGACCCGGCCGCGGCGCCGGCGGCCTTGGAGATGTCGGTGATGCGGGCGTCGAGGTAGCCGTCGCGCTCGAACACCTCCCGCGCGGCCTGGATCAGTGCGTTCCTGGTCCGCACGCCGCGCTTGCTGCGCGGCGTGATCCGGGCCTGCCGCTCGCCGCCGGTCCTGCGTCCGGGATCGGTCTCTTCGGGAACCACTGCCGGTCTTCGCCTCTGTCCGGTCGCGCACTCGTCGGTCGAAGGCTAGCAGCGCCGGCGTACCGGACCGCACTTGAACTTGAAGGCAGATTCAAGTAGACATGGCGGCACGTCACCTGGAGGGGAGCCCCGCCGTGGAGCCGTTCGACTTCTCCGACCGCACGAAGCGGTACCGCGCCGACCTGCTGGAGTTCATGGACGAGCACGTCTACCCGGCGGAGGCCGTGTACGAGGAGCAGATGCGCGCGGCGGGGGACCCGCACCACCAGCCGCGGATCGTCGAGGAGCTGAAGGCCGAGGCGCGCCGGCGCGGCCTGTGGAACCTGTTCCACCCGCACCCAGAGTGGGGCCCGGGCCTGACCAACCTGGAGTACGCGCCGCTGGCGGAGATCATGGGCCGCAGCGCCCACCTGGCGCCGGAGGCCACCAACTGCGCCGCCCCCGACACCGGGAACATGGAGGTGCTCACGCTGTTCGGCAGCGACGAGCACAAGGAGAAGTACCTGCGGCCGTTGCTGGACGGGACGATCCGCTCGGCGTTCGCGATGACCGAGCCCGGCGTCGCCAGCTCCGACGCGACCAACATCGAGCTGCGGATGGAGCGCGACGGCGACCACTACGTCCTCAACGGCCGCAAATGGTTCGCGTCCAACGCCATGCACAAGAACTGCCGGGTGCTCATCGTCATGGGCAAGACCGACCCGGACGCCCCGCCGCACCGGCAGCAGTCGATGATGGTCGTCCCGATCGACGCGCCGGGGATCACGATCGTCCGCAGCCTCCCGGTGTTCGGGTACATGGACCGCGAAGGCCACGCCGAGATCCTGTTCGAGGACGTGCGGGTGTCGGCGAGCGACGTCCTGAAGGGCGAGGGCGAGGGCTTCGCGATCAGCCAGGCGCGGCTCGGCCCTGGCCGGATCCACCACTGCATGCGCGCGATCGGCGTCGCCGAACGCGCCCTGGAGCTGATGTGCCGGCGGGCGGACGAGCGGGTCGCGTTCGGGCACCGGCTGAGCGACAGCGCCAACATCCGCGACTGGATCGCCGAGGCCCGCATCGACATCGAGCGGACCCGGCTGCTCACGTTGAAGGCCGCCTGGATGATGGACACCGCCGGGAACAAGGCCGCCCGCACCGAGATCGCCGCGATCAAGGTCGCCGCGCCGGACATGGCGCTGAAGATCGTCGACCGGGCCATCCAGGTGCACGGCGGAGGCGGCGTCACCGACGACTTCCCGCTCGCCAACGCCTGGGCGCAGCTGCGCACCCTCCGCATCGCCGACGGCCCCGACGAGGTCCACAAGCGCGCCATCGCCCTGCAAGAACTCCGCAAGCACCGCACCCCTGCCGGTGCCTGACACGGGGAAGGCTCCCCCTCGACCCTCGCGATCGGCGACGAGCATGACGACAGGAAACGAAGATGCCCCCGAACACGCATGAGACGGTCCTCGCGGAGCGGCGCGGGCCCGTGCTGCTCCTCACGCTGAACCGGCCCGAGCGCCTCAACGCCTGGAACGACGAGCTGGAGGAGCGCTACTTCGCGCTGCTCGACGACGCCGAAGCCGACCCCGGCGTCCGCGCGATCGTGGTGACCGGCGCCGGACGCGGCTTCTGCGGTGGCGCGGACCTCGACGCCCTCCAGGAGGTCAGCACCGCCGGCGAGGTCGGGCCGGTCGAGCGGGCCCGGCCGCGGACCTTCCCGCTGACCGTCCGCAAACCCATGATCGCCGCGATCAACGGCGCCGCCGCGGGGCTCGGCCTCGTCGAGGCGCTCTACTGCGACATCCGCTTCAGCACCCCGGACGCCAAGCTCACCACCGCGTTCGCCCGCCGCGGCCTGATCGCCGAGTACGGGATCGCCTGGCTGCTCCCGCGCCTCGTCGGCACCAGCCGCGCCCTCGACCTGCTGCTGTCGGGCCGCATCGTCAAGGGCGAGGAGGCCTGGGCGCTCGGGTTGGTCGACAGGGTCGTCGAACCCGACGCGCTGCTGGACGCCGCCGTCGGCTACGCCACCGAACTGGCCGCCTACTGCTCGCCCACCTCGATGAGCGTCATCAAACGGCAGGTGATGCGGGCCCTCGACACCGACTTCGCCACCGCCGTCACCGAAGCCGACGACCTGATGGTCGCCTCCTTCAACCAGCCCGACGCGGCCGAGGGCGTCACCAGCTACCTGGAGAAGAGGCCCCCGGAGTTCCGTCCCCTCGACCCCCGATGAGCCGTGACCTCCGCCCGTTTCCGCTCCACGCGGCACACGGCCGGGCGGTTACCGATGCGCCAGGAGGGCTCGGGTGTGGGCGCTTTCGGCCTGTGCGTCCAGGCGTTGGAACGCCGTGAGGGCGCGGGCGAGTTCGGCGCGGTCGTCGTGGAGGCGCCCGCGGGCACGGGCCAGGCAGGCCGCCGCCCAGGCGTTCTCTTCGGCGAGCGGGGCGGCGGCCGCCAGCAGGTCCGCCGCGTCGGGCAGGTCGGCGGCCACGGCCAGCTCCGCGCCCGCCGCCCGCGCGTAGGCGAGGTAGTTGTCCAGCGGGGCGTCGACGGTGAAGGCCCTGCGTACGAGGGGTTCGGCCGTGCCGTACCGCTCGTCGTGGAGGGCGAGGCGGGCGTCGACGAACGCCGCGACCGGTGCCGTGCCGAGCGTGCCGCCGGCCATCTCCGCGGCGTGCGCCCGCCACCGCGCCACCGCCGTGGGCTCCGGCTCGTCCAGCATCGCGCTGGCCAGCACCGTCAGGCTCACGGCCGGCAGCATCCAGAGCGGGGCGGGGCGTCCGGCGCGTTCCCACTGGTCCAGCATCCGCTCGGCGTGCTCGATCGCGTCGTGGAAGCGGCCGGTCAGCGCGAGCGGCTGGACGAGGCGGCTGGCCGTGATGTGGGTGTCGCGCAGCAGGTCGTCATCGATGCCGGCGCGGGCGGCGGCCATCGCGCCGGGCAGGTCGCCGGTCATGATCGCGTAGATGCAGGCGCGTCCGTAGGTGTTGCAGATCTCCGGTGCGCAGTACGGGTCGTCGCGGTCCATGGACGGCAGCAGCGCGAGGCGTTCGCGGGTGACGCGGTCGGCCTCGCGCAGCCGTCCGGCGTGCAGGGCGGCGGTCCCGGCGGCGCACAGGCCGGAGCTGACCAGCACCGGGTCCGCGGCCGCCCTGGTCGTGGCGAGGGCGGTGGCGGCGAGGGCGGGGTCGGGTGCGCCCTTCACCGGGCCGGCCAGCCACGCGCGGGCGACCGCCAGGTGCGCCGCGACCTTCGGGTCATCGGCGGGTGCGGCCGAGACCGCCTCGTCGAGGAGGCCGCGCAGACGCTCGTACGGGACGCCGGTCTCGAACGCCTCGGGGTACCGGCAGGCCGTCTCGACCGCGCGGGCCAGGTCGATCGCGCGGCCGCGGTCGTCGCCGGCCCGCGCCGCCTGTTCGGCCGCCTCCAGCAGAAACTCGTAGACGTGCTGGTTGGACGTGGTGCTGACGTGCGCGCACCCGGCTCCGGCGCGCAGGTCGCGTGCCGCCGACGCCGCGTCCGGCGCGACCGCGGCAGCCGTCCGGTGGTGGGCGTAGGACTCCAGCAGGTGGCGGCGCGCGTAGGTCAGGTGCGCCAGCGCGCTCGCCAGCCGGTGCGTCACCTCGCCCGGGCCGCCGGCCGCCGCGAGCGCGGCGCGCAGGTCCGCGGCCATCGCGTCGAAGTCCTCGCGCCAGGTGGAGTCGCCGATCCTGGCCTCCGTGGCGGACGCCGCGCCGGCGGCCCACCGGAGGTGGTGCGCCCGGGTCTTGTCCTCCTCGCCCGCGGCCGACATCTGCGCCAGCGCGAACGCGCGGACGGTCTCCAGCAGCCGCCACCGGCTGACCCGCCCGCGGACGTGCACCACGAGGCTCTTGTCGACCAGCCGGCCGAGCAGGTCCGCGACGCCCGCGCGGTCCCCGCCGACGGCGGTCGCGGCGTCCAGGTCGAAGGCCCCGACGAACACCCCGAGCCGCCGGAACAGCGCCTGCTCCTCCTCGTCGAGCAGGTCATAGCTCCACGACAGGACCGCGCGCAGCGAACGGTGCCGCTCGTCGCCGCCGCGTACGCCGGACAGCAGCCGCAGCGCGTCGTCGAGCGCCGCGAGCAGTCCCGTGGGGCCCAGCGACGCGCCCCGGGCCGCGGCCAGCTCGATCGCCAGCGGCATGCCGTCCAGCCGCGCGCACAGGTCCGCGACCACCGCGGGGTCGGCCACGAACTCCGGGTCCGCGGCGAGCGCCCGGTCGCGGAACAGCCGCTCGGCGTCCGAACCCAGCGGCAGCGGCGCGATCGGCACGCTGCGCTCGCCCGGGATGCCGAGACGTTCCCGGCTGGTCACGAGGACGCGGGTGCCCGGGCAGGCGGCCAGGATCCGCTCGGCGAACGCGGCGGCCTCGTCGATCACGTGCTCGCAGTTGTCCAGCACCAGCAGCGACCGCCCGGTGCCGAGCCGCGCCGCGACCGCCTCCTCCAACGGCTGATGCGAGCCCTCGGTCACCCCGAGCGTCGTCGCGACCGCGCGCGCCACGAACCCGTCGCGCACGGGCACCAGATCCACGAAGGCCCCGCCGGACGGGAACAGCGCCACGGCCTCCTCTGCCGCCACCGCCGCCAGCCGCGTCTTGCCCACCCCGCCCGGGCCCAGCAGCGTCACCAGCCGGGCCTGCTCGACCGCGGCCAGCACGGCGGCGCGCTCGGCCGCCCGGCCCACGAACGTCGTCCCGGACACCGGCAGCCCGGCCACCCGGCCCGGCTCCCGCTCCCCGGCGCGGGCCAGCTCCGCCAGCGCCCACCGGTCGGCCATGCCGTACTTGCGCAGCAGCGACGACACGTGGCTCTCCACCGTGCGCACGGAGATGTGCAGCCGGTTCGCGATCTGCGCGTTGGACAGCCGCGCGCCGAGCGCGGCCAGCACCTCGGCCTCCCGCTCGGAGATCCGCTCCGCCACCCGTGTCCCCTTTCCGTGGTGGCATCCGTGGTGCTCTGCGGCCGGCACGGATGACCGCGGATCCCCTCGGGGCGGACGCTGGAAGCACACCCGACAGGGAGGCACCATGAACACCCTAACCGCGCGCCCCGCAGCGGAGCTGGACGAACTGGTCATCGCGGTCCGCGCGGCCGTCGCCCGCGACGCCGGCTGGCGCGACACCGCGTCGTACGTGGGGGACGCGCTCCGCGAGCACCTGCCCTCGCCCGCCCTGCTCACCGCGGACCAGCTCGCCGGCGAGCGCGGCACGTACAGCAGCCACCGCCTGCACGTGGAGCCGGACGGCTCGTTCTCGATGGTCGCGATCGCCTGGCGGCCCGGCGCGCTGACCCGCGTCCACGACCACGTGACCTGGTGCGTGTTCGGCGTCCTGACCGGCGTCGAGCACGAGGACCTGTACACCCTCTCCGACGACGGCACGTCCCTGATCGAGGCCGGCCACAACGCGAACCTGACCGGCGACGTCAGCGCCTTCGCCCCGCCCGGCGACGTCCACCGCGTCCGCAACATCGGCGACGAGACCGCCGTCTCCCTGCACATCTACGGCACCGACCTGAACCGCATCGGCTCCAGCGCCCGCCGCTTCTACGACCTCCCCGTCCAGAGCTAGAAGGAGACCTGCAATGACCACACCGGACGAGACCACCGAGATCCTGAACCGCCCGCTGAGCCGGGAGCTGCTGGCCCGCGACCTGACGCGCCTCGCGTACGTCGCCAAGGACGGCACGCCGCGGAACGTCCCCGTCGGGTTCAGCTGGAACGGCGCCGAGATCGTCATATGCACCGCGAAGAACGCCCCGAAGCTCGCCCACCTCCGCGAGAACCCGGCGGTCGCCCTGACGATCGACACCGAGGTGCACCCGCCCAAGATGCTGCTCATCCGCGGCCGGGCCGAGCTCGACGTCACCGACGGCATCCCGGACGAATACCTCGAGTCGAGCGGCACCTACCAGATGACGGCCGAGCAACGCGTCGAATGGGAGGCGGGGGTGCGTTCGCTCTACCACGACGGCATGGTCCGCGTCGTCATCACCCCGACCTGGGCGAAACTGATCGACTTCGAGACGACCCTGCCGAGCGCCGTCGAGGAACTGTTCCGGCGGCAGGCCGAACGGCAGGCGTCCGGAAGCCGTTCGGCGGATTCCGAGGAATAGGAGTGTCTATTCTGCGAGGTGACGCTGGAGCCCGGTCGGCGCGATAGATCTCGCGCCGGCCGCGGATCCCGCTGCGGATCCCGCCGCGGATCTCGTCGCGGGACGGCCGGGAGCGATAACGGGGTGCGATGTGCGCGATGGTCGCCGTAGGAGCCGGCTCCTGGTGTCCGTCGACGCCGACGGCCGCGTCTCGGTGCAGGTCCGGTTGGCGGGGGAGGAGTTCGCGAGCCAGGTCGTCACTTCCCGGGAAATGCCGTGGCCGCTGGACGATGCGGCTCTCGAGGACCTGCGCTGGTATCTGGAGGACTACCTGACCGCCCCCTTCGCGGTCTATGAGGAGCGTGGCGCGGCCATCCGGGACCGCTTGGCAGCCTGGGGCGGCGATTTGTTCACCGCGTTGCTCGGAGAGTCCGGCCCGGCCCGCGAGGCGTACGTGGCGGCCAGGAGCCGCAGGGACGTGGAGATCGTCCTCCAATCGGCTTCGGCACGGTTTCTCGGCCTGCCATGGGAATTGATGCGCGATCCGGGCCGTCCGACTCCGCTGGCGCTGGAAGGCGTCCCGCTGATCCGGACCATGCCGTCCGCGGACCTGACCGAGTCCTTCGAACCCGCTGATCCGGCGGGATCGCGGCTGCGGGTGCTGATGGTCCTGTCCCGGCCCGACGGCACGGCCGACGTGGGTTACCAGATGGTCGCCCGGCCCCTGCTGGAACGGTTGGAGTCCGTCCGCGGCACGGTCGAGCTGACCGTTCTGCGGCCGCCCACTCTCAGCCGATTCGAGTCGGTCCTTCAGGACGCGGTGGATCGCGGGGAGCCGTTCCAGGTCGTGCATTTCGACGGCCATGGCGTCTTCGCCCGCGAGCCCTCCCTGCCGGCCGGACACGGCTCCGCGAAATACGGGGCCGCGGGCGAGCGGGGAATGCTGGCGTTCGAGAAACCCGAAGGCGGCGCCGACCTCGTCGCGGCCGAGCGCGTCGCGGTCGTCCTGGCCGCCGGGCGGGTTCCCGTCGTCGTGCTGAACGCCTGCCAGTCGGCGCAACTCGGCAGCGAGGTGGAGGCCGCGGTCGCGACGCGGCTCCTGCGCGAAGGCACCGCCTCGGTGGTCGCCATGGCCTACAGCGTCTACGCCGTCGCCGCCGCCGAATTCATGGCCGTGTTCTATGAGCGTCTCTTCTCCGGTGACAGCGTCGGCGACGCCGTCACCAGAGCACGCCGGCACCTGCACGTCGCCAACCTCCGTCCCAGCCCGAAAGGACGGTTGCCGCTGGACGACTGGATGGTCCCCGTCCATTACATGCGCCGGGACATCTCCTTTCCCGGCCTCGTCACCGAACGGCCGCAGCCGGCATCCCAGGCGGCCATGCTGGCCGAGGTCCGCGCTCGGATTCACGACGAGTCCCCGGACGGCGATGGGCTGGGTGCGGACGGGAAATTCGTCGGCCGGGACGGTCTGCTGTTCACCCTGGACACGGCGGCGCGCCTTCAGCACGTCGTCGTCCTGCACGGTCCCGGTGGGACGGGGAAGACGGAACTGGCCAAGGCGTTCGGGCGGTGGTGGCGCGACACCGGCGGGGTCGACCGGCCAGATCTGGTGTTCTGGGATTCCTTCGAACCGGGCGTTTCCTCATTCGGCCTGGACGGCCTGGTGACCAGCCTCGGCCTGCGGGTATTCGGCACCGATTTCGCCGCCCTGACCCCATTGGAGCGCCGCAGGACGATCGAGCAGTTCCTGGCCGACTATCGGGTGCTGTGGCTGTGGGACAACTTCGAAACCGCCCGCTCCATGCCCGACCCCACCGGCGCCACCCCGCCGCTGGACGAGGACGAGGCCGGCGAGCTGCGTGATTTCCTGCATCGGGTAGCCGCCCGGAGCCGCTCGGCGATCGTGATCACCAGCCGTGGCCCCGAGGAATGGCTCGGCTCCCGGATCCGCCGTATCGACGTCGGCGGGCTGAACCGGGACGAGGCCGTCCTCTACACCGATCAGCTCCTCGCGCCGTATCCGGGCACGCGGGCCAAGCGCGGGCGGCGGGCGTTCGAGGAATTGGTGCAATGGCTGGACGGGCATCCGCTCAGCATGCGCCTGATCCTTCCCCGCCTTGACGGCACGGCGCCGGAGCATCTCCTGAATGCGCTCAAGGGGATCGAGCCGTTGCCTGCGGGTGATGAGGGCGACCGGGCCAACAGCCTGGCGGCCAGCATCACCTATTCCTTCGCGCACCTCCCCGACCGCGACCGGCAGGCCATCACCGCCCTCGCTCTCTTCCACGCGACCACCGACAGCGTCGCCCTCGACGCGATGTCGCAATCTGCCGAGTGTCCGGAGCGGTTTCGCGGGCTCTCAACCGACCAATGGCAGGCGATGCTGGACCGGGCTCACCGGGTGGGCCTGCTGTCGGAACTCGGCATGGGTGTGTACCGCCTGCACCCGGCGCTGCCGTCCTATCTGGCCGCGCATTGGCGCCGGCTCGACCCTGACGGTTTCGACGCCGAGCACGCCGCCGCGAAACGGGCCCTGCTGGACGCCTATACCGTTCTCGCCCGGTGGCTGAGCGGGCAGTGGAACAGCGAGAACGCGCAGGACGCGGTGACCGTGACCGAGCTGCATCGCCGCAATCTGTCCGGCATGCTCGGCCACGCCCTCACCCAACAACAGTGGGGCCACGCCACGATCATCGCTCGATGCCTGAGCGGCTACTGGGACCTGCGGGGACTGTACGAGGAGGCGCGGGCATGGGTCGACCGCGCGGTGGACGTCCTCGAAGACCCGCCCGGAACCCCGCCCCCGCTCGACACCGCGGCCGGCAATCTGTGGGCGTTTCTCATGGACGGCCAAGCCACCCGCCACCAGATCCTCGGTCAGCTCACCGAAGCCGAAACCGTCAACCGCACCCTCTTACGCGCCTACGAGCAACTCCCCGACACTGACCACACACGTATCGACACCGCCGTCTTCCAGCACCATCTCGGCATGGTCGCGCAACTGCGGGGTGACCTGGACCAGTCCGAGCACTGGTACCGGAAGTCCCTCACCATCCTCGAACAAATGCAGGACCGGCCCCGCACGGCCTTCGCCTACCACCAGCTCGGGATCACCGCCCAGCATCGGGGCGATCTGGAGCAGGCCGAGCACTGGTACCGGCAGGCCCTCGCCATCCTGGAGGAACTTCGCGACCGGCCCGGAATGGCCCGCAGTTACCACCAGCTCGGCAGGGCCGCTCAGGACCGGAGGGATTTCGAGCAGGCTGAGCACTGGTACCAGAAGTCCCTCGCGATCCTCGAAGAAGTCCGCGACCTGCCCGGAATGGCGTCCAGCTACCATCAGCTCGGCATCATCGCCCAGGAGCACGGGGATCTGGAACAGGCCGAAGACCGGTACCGGGAATCGCTCGCCATCCGCGAAGAGCTGCGCGACCGGCCCGGAATGCTGCGCAGTTACCATCAGCTCGGCCGGGTCGCTCAGGACCGCGGCGATTTCGAGCAGGCGGAGCGCTGGTACCGGCAGTCGCTCGCCATCGCCGAAGAACTTCATGACCGACTCAGCATGGCGTCCGCCTACCACCAGCTCGGCACCACCGCCCAGGACCAGGGAGACCTGGACCAGGCCGAACACTTGTACCGGCAATCCGTCGCCATCAAAGAAGAACTCCGTGACCGGCCCGGCATGGCCCGCGGCTACGGGCAGCTCGGGCTGCTCGCCGCAGACCGCGGCGCCCCTCGCCAAGCCCTCGAATGGACGATCCGGTGCGTCGCCCTCTTCGACGACTATCCCCACCCCGCCACCGGGCCCGCGCCCTACATTCTCCAGCGCCTCACCCGGCAACTGGGCGTCGAAACCCTGCACGACCTCTGGCGCACCGTCACCGGAAACGCCCTTCCCTCATCTGTTCACGCCCACGTCACCCACACCGGACCGGACGAGACCGGCCTCGGCTAACCTCGCGCTTTCATGGCGGATTGATTCCGGCTGGTCGTTGACATGAGAAAAGTGCTCCTGAACTGGGAGGATAGGGCTTGCTGAAGGTCCT